>DSAU01000516.1 GCA_011046315.1 bacterium | reverse complement strand
GGACGATCAAAAGATGGCTTACAATCGGGTGTTTCGTGAGTTTCGCACCTGGAAGCGTTACCGCGGTGGGATGGCAGATGATATTTGGATCTATGATTTTAAATCAAAACAGATCGAAAATATCACAGATAATCCGGCACAGGATATTATCCCCATGTGGTACGGCGATAAAATCTATTTTCTGTCCGACCGCGGGGATTATCAGCGGATGAATCTTTTCGTCTACGACATCGCAACACAACAGACCCGAAAACTCACCGAATTCACCGAGTTTGACATTAAATTTCCCTCTTTGGGACAGGACGCCATTGTTTTTGAATACGGTGGCTATGTGTATAAATTTGATCTCAAATCGGAAAAGTATCAGCAAGTCGCGATTAAAATCAGGGATGACATGGTTAATGGTCGCGCTGAAATTAAAGACGTTTCCCAAAATGTAACCAACTACGAAATTGCACCCGATGGAAAACGCGCGCTGTTCGGCGCTCGCGGAGATGTCTTTACCGTACCGGCAGAACACGGACCCACCCGCAATTTAACCGCCACGCCGGGGATTCATGAGCGCAATTCAAAATGGTCGCCGGACGGGAAGTGGGTGGCTTACATTTCCGATGCATCCGGTGAGGATGAAATTTATATTATTGCGCAAGACGGCAGTTCGAAACCAGTACAAATTACATCCGGTGGTGAAACCTATAAATATCAGATTTACTGGTCGCCGGATAGCAAAAAGCTTCTCTGGGCCGATCGCCTTCAGCGATTGCGCTTTGTCGATATTGATTCAAAAAAAATTACCAATGTAACCCAGGCGAAAGCTTTCGAAATTCGGCATTACGCCTGGTCGCCGGATAGCAAGTGGATCACTTACGCCTTTCCGGAAGAAGAAGCAATGAATAATATTTACATCTATTCACTGGATCAGGGCAAATCTTTTGCAGCTACCACAGGCTGGTTTTCTGATTCTGCGCCCCAATTCAGCGCGGACGGAAAATACCTGTTTTTTATTTCCAACCGGGATTTTAAACCGGTTTACAGTTGGACAGAGTGGAATCATATCTATCAGGATATGTCGCGGGTTTACCTGGTCACTCTTAACAAGGATGTTGAATCGCCGTTTAAATTGAAGAGTGACGAAGTGAGCATTGAAAAAGAAAAGTCGGACGCCAAAAAAGATAAAAACGAAAACAAGGGCGCTGACAAAAAACCAACAGCGGTCACTGTTAAGGTGGATAGCGATGGGTTGTCCGATCGGATTGTGGCGCTGCCGATTCAGCCGGCTGCTTACAGCTCGCTTTCCTCGGTGGGCGATTATCTTTATTACATCAGGCGGGGAAGCAAAGATGAAAAACCGCTGCTGATGATGTATGATTTTTCTAAGCAGAAGGAAACCGAGCTGGGAAATATCAACGGTTATGAAATTTCCGCGGATCAGAAGAAGATGCTGGTTTCTCAAAATCGAAACTACGCCATTATCGACCTGCCGAAAGCGGCGATTAAAATTGATCAAAAGCTGAACCTTTCCGAAATGCAGGTGCAATTGAACAAAAAAGAGGAATGGGCGCAGATCTTCGAAGAATGTTGGCGGCAAATGCGCGAGTTTTTCTACGCACCGAACATGCACGGCGTTGATTGGAAAGCAGTGAAGGATAAATACCAACCGTTGGTTAAACATGTGAACCATCGGGTGGATTTGACATATATTATCGGAGAAATGATCGGCGAGTTGAGTGTGGGACACACTTATGTGGGAGGCGGAGAGTTTGAAAAAGCGAAACGAATCCAAACCGGCTTGTTGGGCGCAAAGATCGTTCGCGACGATAAATCTGGATTTTATCAAATTAAGAAAATCCTGCGCGGCCAGAATTGGGATAATTCACTGCGCTCTCCGCTGACCGAAGTGGGTGTTAATCTGAATGATGGAGATTACATTGTCGCTGTCAATGGTCAACCCACCAATAACATAAAAAACATTTATGCTGCGCTGGTCAATACCGTCGGGAAACAGACAACGTTGTCGGTCAATGATAAGCCCTCGCAAACTGGCAGCCGAAATGTTGTGGTCAAACCCATTGCTGATGAGCTTGAGCTCTATTATTTCGACTGGGTGCAGACCAATATCGAGAAGGTGAATAAAGCCAGCGGTGGAAAAGTCGGTTATCTGCATGTGCCTGACATGGGTGTGCATGGATTAAACGAATTCGTTAAGTATTATTATCCGCAGCTCAAGAAGAAAGCGCTGATTATCGATGTACGCGGTAACGGCGGTGGAAATGTCTCACCGATGCTGATTGAACGGCTGCGTCGCGAGGCAGTGATGATTACTATGGCGAGAAATACCTCTCCTGGCGTTGATCCGTCGGGAACGATCTACGGACCCAAGGTATGTCTGTTGGATGAATTCTCTGCTTCGGACGGCGACCTGTTTCCCTATCGCTTTAAACAGTACCAACTGGGGAAATTGATTGGAAAACGCTCCTGGGGCGGCGTTGTCGGAATTCGTGGATCGCTGCCGCTGCTCGATGGCGGCTCGCTCAATAAGCCTGAATTTTCCCGCTATGATCTCGAAGGTAAAGAGTGGATCATTGAAGGATACGGAGTGGAACCGGACATCTACGTGGACAATGATCCGGCAAAAGAATTCGCCGGAATCGATGAGCAGCTTAACAGAGCCATTGAAGAGATTTTAGAAGAGCTCAAAACTAAAGAGAAGACCGTACCACCGATTCCGCCATATCCGGATAAATCAGCAAAGCCGGTGAAGTAAAAAGGAAACCCTCCCGGAATGATAATTTCGGGAGGGTTTTTTATTGGCAATTATTTTTTCGGCGGAAAATCTTTGAGCACCTTTTCCACGGCTTGCAGAAGATTCTTCTTTGGATCGCTGCGATCTAATGTTCCCGAACCGACGCCGCGCCAAACCAGCTCTTTGCTTTGGCGGTCAACGATATCAATGACCAGGGTTCCTTGCTTGTAATGGTGAGCGCGCCCCGGCTTGATCCAGCGCCTGCCAAATCTGCCGATGTGATAGCTGGGGGGTGTGATCTGAACGCGATCTTTGGCGGTGGCGTAAAAAGCCACTAAAAAATCCGCGCCTTTTGGTTCGCCGGCTGGTACAAAACCCTTTTTACTCAAAACTGCTGAAATCTCTCGTGACGCTTTTTTGATAAACAGTGGGTCGCGAACAAACGCCGGACGCTTCATCTCTTCAGACGATGGTTTTTTAGGCGCAACAAATGTAAAAGTTTGATAATTGCCGAAGTCGATCTGATCATCGTAATCAACCATGACTTTCATTGACGAACAGCCGGTGGTAATCATAATCAGCAACAACAGCGAACTGATAAACCTTTTCATTTCAAATCTCCTTTCCGAAAATATTTCATTTACAGAATAGCCACACAATGTTTGACCTCGAAATATTCAAAAATTGTACCAGGTTTGTAGGTGTCACTTAACGTCAATAATAACAGCAATCGGCGCCAGAATCATGACCGCCTCGAAGTTCAGGGATGTACATTCAGGTTCAAAAGATGAACCTTCCGGTACAAAAAAATATAATCCGACGCTATTTCAGCTTGTTCGCAGTCGAAATTAATCCGAATTGTCTGAGAATGTTTTCCATAATTTGATTTCGCTGGTTTTCACCGATTATGGTTTCAAACGGAAAGCCAAACACAACCAGATTATATTCTCCTGAAAAAGCGATTCCGGCGCTGAAGCGATTTTCGGCGTAGCGTATAATCGTCCGGGCTTCATCTGTCGGATTAATGGCGTCAGGTGATTCCACAGCATAGATGGCGCCTTCGTCATGGGTGTTGTAAAAAAAATCGCTGAAAGGTTCTCCGAAAGCTGAGTCCGAAATAAAGACTTTGCCAGTCAGCGCAGCGTGATCGGTTTGTGGGATCATCTTGAGCGCCTGTCGCGCAAAGACAATGTTTTTGAGCGCAGTAGTCGATTCTGAAAACAGGTCGCTTCCGATGTGAGCCCCGGAAACGAACAAATTTCCACCGCTTTCACAATATTGATAAATTTTTTCCTGCAGCTCTGCCGGGAAAACCTGATAGCCGCGGTTGATTTTGAACAGCGGAGAATTGTCGCGGTTAATCCCTGGTTGACGATGTGCCTTTTCCTCGCCAAAAATGATGTCCACGATTGGATATTGCTTCAGATCGACTAACCCGTCCATCACCGCTTCATCGCTGCAAGAGACAAAAGCCAATCCGCAATGGCGAATGGCGGCGCCGTGAATGGCGGGATAGTTAAAGCTGTTGCCAGCGCGCAGCCGGGTTTCAAAATTGGCCTGACTTGCGCCATGGCCCGGGGCGTCATTAGTAAAAAATGATGATCTGGGATTAAAATCGAATTGGATACCGGTATAATTGAAATCGTATTTGTCGGGAACACCGGCGTCAAGCATGGGAAGGAAACCTTTAAATTCGGGTTGGACAACGATCTGCGGCGGTCCCACCCGGTCGAAACCGTTGACAATCAACGCCGGTTTTTCACAGCCTTCAATCCAGCAAACCGAAAGAATCTCGGAAGGAAAACTTTCCCCACCCTGATTGACTGCTGTTACTTTAAAGCTGTAAATCACGCCATTCTGCAAATTTGTTCGGGTAAATTCCGGTGAATCGACAACCGTGCCATGATCAAAATCTTGCCCTTCGATCATTTGATAAACGACGTACTGTTCAACGGTTGCGGTTGGCTCGAGCGGGTCTTCAACCGGCAGCCATTTGAGCGTCAGCTGAGCCGAATTTGAAAAAACCGCCTGAAAATGCGACACCGGCAGTGGTTGCACCACATAATCAAACCGGTTTTGGGTGGCGATAAATTTCAGCATTCCTTTGTAAATCGCCCGCGCCGCATCAAAGCGGAACTGGGGGCTCAACGCATAGATCATGTCGCCAAAGTTTTGATGCGACAATAACTCCAACAATATCCCCGGTACATTGGGCCGAAAAGCTTCGCTATAATCAGCATTTCTGAGCCCGCGCCGGTTCCAGTCGGGGCGATAAATTTTTCGGATATCATCAACGATTTGGGTCTGTACGATATCGCCGAGATCGCGATTTGCCAACCGTGACATCCCGTTGGGGAATACCCGCAGCGTCTCCGCATCTTCAATCGAATAGATCATCAGTGTGCCGATGGTACCGTCGGTGGTGTCTATTCCGGCGTCGGTATGAAATGACAGGGTGAGGTCGATGGGAATTCCCAATCCATCAACCGATCGCTTTTTGTTGGGTCCGGCCGGCTTGCCGTTCAAAAAGTTGGCAAATTCAGCGCGGGATTGATAATCGTCCTTGTAGTCTGAGGTGTCCTGGTTCAGATGATAAACCAGCGTGTCGGGCATGCCCGCGTACTGCAGGTAATAGCGCGCGGCTTCGGCAAATCGGGGATAGCCGCTGACCCTGCCGCCGCGGAGAACATTGCCCATTCCACCGCCAAACCGTACCGCATCAGCGGTAACTCGCCTCCCGTGGAATTCGCTTTCATTGCTCAGCACAACCTTTCCCTGTTCCGGATTTATTCCTTTTTTAAATTTAAATTCGCCCAAATGCAGCCAGGTTCCACCGCCGACCTGCTGGTTCACCCGAAAATCAGTGCGCCCGCCGAGATGATAAACCGAATAGCGTGCGTCCGGGATGTTTTCCGGCGCGTGATGATAAGAAATATAAACATCGTAGCCACCTTTTTCCGGAAATTCGGGAACCCACTCTATGGCAGCAGACGCATTTTTTTCGGCTTTGCAATAGCGATGGCTGCCCTGCAAAAACGGGTTCAGATTCGCCGGGTAGGGCGGCTGTCCCGTCGCAAAACCAATAGTTCCGGTTTGCCATACAGAGCTGTTTAGTTCGCGATATAAACCATTGCCAATGATCGGTTGAGGATCATCGTTGTCGATAACAATCTCGTGGGTCTGCAACGACCGTTCTCGAGGAATAAAAAGCATGGCGCCGGCGTTTTCGAGCATTGGAACCAGATAGGGGATGGTGAAGGACATCGGCAGCAAATCTTCAACCGTGCAGAATAGTCGCGGGCGCTGCCATTCCCAGCGGTCTTTATCCCGGGTATAATAAAAACCGTGGCTGTGCCAGAGCGCGATGTTGCGGTTGGCTAATCCTCGGCTTAAGTCAAGGGATGGCTTTGTCATGTTTTGTAGCACCGGCGGCGTCAATGGCGTGGTAGTTTTTGGCATCCGAGAGCGGTCATGTTGAGTCGTATCCTCACGGAAAAAATTGGGCACAAACTCCTCGATCGGTATCTCCATCGAATAGATGGTCAAATCAAATTTGTTGAATCTGCCGCCGAGGTGATTCTTGAACAGCCTGTAAATGAAACCAACATTCTCCGATCGGAACGGCTGATACGAGAATTGTTTGCTCAAATGAAGATCGATGCGCAGCGAATCTATGTCCACCAGAATCGTATCAATTTTTGTCTGCGCTGGAACCGGACCCTTAGAATCCGGGGACATGTTTTCGCGGATACAGCGTTCGATTTTTTGATAAGCCCGCTGTCTCAGTTTTTGCTCATCCGGCGGGCCGAGACGAAAGACTCGCGCACAATTGGAAATAAGTAATAAAAGCATCAAAATAACCACACTTGCAAAGCGTTGTCGATTCATCAGTCATTCCTCTAATTTTTTTTTGTATTCTAAAATTCTAAATTAAAATATGTATTTTGATTATAACTACAGATTTTGTAGAGAGTTGGAGTGAAATGCCTTTATGCATTTCACTGAATCGCATAAAGGCGATTCACTCCTGATATATATTCAATTTAGGCAGATTTTTAGTTTCGTTTTAGAATTTTAGGTGTATCATAATTTCAAAGTTGTCCCAGAAAAAAAGTACCGCGGCTTTCGCAGATGACAGAGATTTTTATCTATGAAATCATCTGTGAAATCGGTGATTGCTTTTCATTAATTAATTCGCGAAGCGATGTTCTTGTTTTGAATTCAAGCTACCCCGACCTGAAGGTCGTGGCCATTCAAAAAAAAAATTCAAAATTTGTATATTTAATTGCCAAAGCCTCCCTGGCTTGGATCGATACTGGCTATTCCCGATTCAACCTTTCCATCATCGAATATAATTTCCTGCGCGTAATCCCCAGCAGTTGCGCGGCTTTGCTCTTGTTGCCGCCGGCTTTTTTGAGGGCATTGTTAATCAAGTCACGCTCCACCTTGGCGATCGATATGCCGCTATCAGGAATTTCCAACGAGATCGAGGGCTGGGTATCGACTATCCCTCTGATCTGCGGTGGAAGTATTTCGCTGGTAATAGTATCATCTCCGGCGAGAATAATCATTCGTTCGATGATATTTTCCAATTCGCGGATGTTACCGGGCCAATGGTACTTCATTAAAGCGGAAACTACCCGAGGGTCGATTTTATGCTCAGGTTGCTCATTTTTTTTCAGGAAATGAGCGATCAATTCAGGTATATCCTCCCGGTGATCGCGCAACGGCGGGATAAAAATCGGGAATACATTCAGGCGATAATAGAGATCTTCCCGAAAGGTTTCGGATTTCATCATTTGTTCCAGGTTACGGTTGGTAGCCGCGATGGTGCGCACATCGACCGGGATGATCTGTTCACCGCCGACGCGCATCAACTCTTTGCTTTGCAGCACTCGCAACAATTTAACCTGAATGGCGGTGGAGATGTCGCCGACCTCGTCCAAAAAAATTGTGCCGCCGTCTGCCAGTTCAAACCGTCCGCGTTTCTGTTTTTCGGCGCCGGTGAACGCGCCTTTTTCATGGCCGAACAATTCGCTTTCCAACAAGGTTTCGGTCAAGGCAGCACAGTTGACCCCGATAAAAGCTTTTTCGGAGCGCGGACTGAGCTGATGAATCGCCTGGGCTATCAGTTCTTTGCCGGTACCGCTTTCGCCGCGGATTAATACTGTTGCATCACGAGTAGCGACCTTTTCCACCATTTGATACATCTTCTGCATAGATTCGCTTTGACCGATGATGTTTTCCAGCGAAAATTTGTCGCGCAATCTGTTTTTTAAGTTAACATTTTCAACGGTTAATTTCCTTTTTTCCAAAATTTGTTTGACTTTCAATTTTAATTCGATCATGTCAAAAGGCTTGATCAGATAGTCATAGGCTCCTTTTCGCATAGCTTCGACAGCGTTTTGAGCGGAAGCGTAGGCTGTCATTAAAATGACCTCTGTTTCAGCGGAGCTGTTTTTCACATATTCAAGCACCGCGATACCATCTTTTCCAGGCATTTTGAGATCGGTGATCACCACATCAAATTCGGAATTTGCAAAGGTCCGGATACCAGCATCCCCATCGTAAGCAATTTCCACGTCGTGTTTGTCCAGCTCCAGCGCAGCTTTGATCACGTGGCACATCCGCTTTTCGTTATCGATGACCAGAATTTTTCCAAACATTATCGAACCTCATTTTATCGGTAAATAAAAATAAAACTTTGTTGCCTTTTTCGGTTGCGATTCAAAATCAATCCAGCCGCCGTGGCGTTCGATGATGCCTTTACAGATTGCCAGTCCCAGCCCGCTGCCGGTAGATTTAGTGGAAAAGAAAGGTTCAAATATTTTATCGCTGTCTTGATTTATACCAATGCCACTATCAATGATAGTAACTTTTGCATAGTTGCGGTTTTTGAGCCGTGCTGATTCGAGGATGACTTCGATGTTGCCCTGCTCTACGATGGCTTGTTTAGCATTGATCAGCAAATTGAACAGTACCTGCCGGATAGCGTTTTCATCAAAAGCAAACGCTGGGATTTTGTTTTTCACAACAAACTGAACATCAACAACTCGTTGCAGCTCTTCCCGCTCGATTGCAAAAATGGACTTTTCGATATTCGATTTTAAGTCGTGGGTAGCGATGTTCAGTTTGGGTTCCCGGGCAAACGAGAGGAAATTGTTAACCAAAATGTTCAATCGCTCGACTTCCGCGGCGATGTAGTCAAACATTTCTTCAGGCTGAGCCTGGGCTTCATATTTTTCTTTGAGCACATCGGCGGTTCCTTTGATAACACCCAGCGGGTTTCTTATTTCATGCGCCATTGAAGCCGCCATTCTGCCCATTGCCGATAATTTTTTCGATTGTTGTAGCGATTCGTGTGTTCGCATCAGCAATGTTATCATCCAGGAAATAAAAAAGGCGAACACCAACATCAATCCCAAACTGATAACGCCTCCGAAGATTAATCCTTGTTTGAAAAGGTCCAATAATTTAAAAAAATCAGCGCTGGCTTCCAAAACCAACAGAGCGTTTACTTCAAAGAACTGATCATGAAGCGGAGCATAAATGCTCTTGAATTTGTTGCCTTCAAAAACGTGGATCGGGGAGCTGGTGATTATTCCGGACCATGCCTGTTCAATAGCGAGGCTGTCCTGTTGTAGGTAGCTGATCTTTTCCCCGGACGAAAATGTGCTGATGCCGCCAACCAGCAACAACTGGTTACGATCAATGATGAACGCCGACTCCAATTCTTGCTCATAAACCAAACGGTTCAACAAAGGTTGAATCAGTAGGCGGCTAATGTCATTCTGAAAATTATCTGAAATGTCATCGGCGTAATCAGTCTCAATCCGCTTGGCAGTTAGCCCGGCAATGGCTGTCAGACGTTTTTCCAGCTCCTGTTCGAGATAGTCATCCATTCGATCGAAAAAAATCCAACTGCCGAGATTAAACGCCAGCAGCATCAGAACGGTAAAAATTATTAGAAACCGCACATAAAACTTTCGCTTTTCCAGCAAACGCTCTTCACTGTTGGTCGTCGCTGTCACTTTTATCTTCTCCGAATATTTTTAACCACTCTGTCAGTTCCGCTTCAGAAAGAGTTGGATTATATTTTTGATCCATCATGTCTTGCCCGGCATGACTTTCTGCCAGTGAAAAGAATTGAAACGGTGCGATCACGTTCGCACCATGGTGTTTGCTGAATGTTATCAGCTCGGTATCTTTGGAGACTAAAAATAGAGATTTTTTGTTTTTTTGACGTTCGATAATCTGTTTGATCAGATCGTCAGCTTTTTGTGGATATTTGGAATAGACAACGCTCATTCGGACATCAGAGCGAAACTGCGGCTGATTAATGGATTTCGCGTCGCCATCAAACACCAGAGTAATCTTTACTTTGTGAACTGATAAATAACCGCGCAGGAAACTGACCAACAGTTCCCGAGAGAGCTCAAGGGTTGTGTCCATCGCTTTTCGGAATCTGGGAATGTCGTAAATGAAATTGTAACCGTCAATGATATAATGAGGGTTCATTTCGGTTTCCTATTTGCTTTTCAGATCAAAGACGCCGTCCCAGCTATCCGGCGGCGGACTTTGAAGATAATGCTGACAGCGCTGCAAGAATTCATTCGATGGCCCATCTTGAG
>DSAU01000513.1 GCA_011046315.1 bacterium | reverse complement strand
TGAGATGATTATTTCACCACAATGAATTGTGGTGTTGTTTCAATGCCTCTTTGAACTAACACCATGATTCATCATGGTGTTTACAGCATTAACGAAACATATCCAAAGCCGTTTTAACGGCTTGTTAATAACCCCGTGATCGGTTACAGGCATTTCACTCCAACTCTTTTCAAAATATGTAGTTATAATTAAAATACATTTTTTAATTTAGAATTTTAGATGTAGATTAAATTGAATAAAACTTCAAATAAATTTTTATATTATTAAACTAACTTTCAGATATTTAGAATATTAAACAATGCAATTAAATACTATGTTCAAAATCTGAGAAATACAAATTTGTATATCCGACTTCAAGATATATTTACCCATTATCGTGTGATCCTCGCAGTCAGTCAATAATAAACATCGCCAGAAGATAAAAAATAATGATCAAAAATTAGTAATCCTCTATGATGTTAACCAGACCTTAATTCGCCGTTTACTGTCTTTGCGAGCGATCCCGCTCCTGCGGGGAAGCGAAGCAATCTCTTTATTATCAAGAGATTGCTTCTCCCGCTGAAGCGGGCTCGCAATGACAATGTAAGGAGCTATTTTCGGACAGGCACTAACTATAACTATAAATGAAGTCAATCAACAATTTCGTCAGTGCAATTTGTACAACAACTGTAAAGGAAAGCAATTTCGAAATTATTAGATTACACCTCTTAACTTCTTCTATGATTTACTACTTTCTATGGAGGCTATAAGTTTAATCACCTCTCACAAATCCATCATCAGTATCATTACGAGCAAGTGTGCGCAAATCGCTCAACATTCGGCTCAGGTCTCGAAATCCACCGATAGCGAACCAGATGACCACGACGACTCCCGCAATCAGGTTAATTTTTAAATAAATATACCACAAGTCCATCCACGTTTTGTCTGAAATGCCGTTAGTAAAATAGTAGATGGTTCCCAGAACAAAAACCAGCGCCCAACTAATAATCCAACAATAGGTGATAATATAGATTATTTTATCACCCTGAGAAAATTCTTTTCCGATGCCCAGCACTCTCCAGCCCTTCAATTGTTGATCAGCCAGCACCCGGTGCTCCCCTTTAACGGCGTATTTTTCTCGATTGAGCAATTTTTTTAAATTAAAAATCCGGCGGCGCCCCAGCAGTGATACCAACACATAGGTCAATAACGACGCTGCCATGGCAATGCCCCAAAACCATTGACCATTGATGAAAAAATTTTCATCCAGTTGATTCATCACAAATCCAAAAACTGAGATGACCGCACCTGTGATCAGCGCGCTCCAAGCAGCAGCCGTGGTGCCGCGTTTCCAGTACAGCCCGCCGATAATGACGGCGCCGGAACCACCAGCAAAAATTGAACCGGTCACCGCCCAAAACAGCATAATAAACTGCGTCTGCCGCAAATAGAGGCTGAATATAAAAATAAACAATGCCACAGCAACGATTGTCAACCGCAAGATTTTCAAGTGCTTTTTTCTGGTATATGGTTTATTGCGCAATGGTATCAACACATCCTGGACAAATATGCTCGACCATGAATGGAGATAAGTATCGTGGGTACTGATAAACGCTGCCATCATCACTGCTGCCAGAGCTCCCATCAAACCTCTGGGAAGAAACTGGGTCAACACCAAAGGAACCGTCAACTGACTTCTGACAGCGCCGGAATCCACACCATCGAGCACGGCGCGGACGTTGGTGGCTTGTGAAATAAAATCCTGATGATGCATAACCGTGTACGCTGCAATTGGAATGAACAATAAAAATAACACCTGAGGGATGCCGCGCCAATTGCTCAGCACCGCTCCCATTTTTGCTTCGTGAGCAGTTTTGGCGGAGCTGTTATAGCCCTGCGTACCCTGCCAGGAGAGGGTGGAGTAAAAAGCTCCCATTACGCCGATTAAAAAAAACCAAAGATTAAAATCACGCGCCTGACTGGTCTTGAATGGATTAATCATTGAAGCATGCTCTGGCGCGGTCTGCAGCGCCTGAAAAATTTGATTAAAGGTGAACAGCTTAAAAAAGAAAATAACCACCGTCAAAAAAACCAGGCTAACGAACAAGCCTTGCAAAAAATCAGTGACGATAACCGCAATTTGTCCGCCCGAGAACACAAAATAAATGGAAATTGACAGCAGAACCATCATTGTTACCACATAGGTTGAGACCGCTGCGCCCAACAGCGACATAGTTTCCGGCAATCCGCAAAAATAGATAAAAAATCGGGCGCCGACCGAGGGAAAAATTCCAAAATTAATCACCCCGGCAACGAACGCCAGCATACCGCTGAAAATGCGAAAATTTCGACTGTAGCGAATCTCAAAAAATTGCGCCATAGTCAGCGCCCGAGTTTCGCGAAATCGGTAAATGACCCATCCGGAAACGGTAATAATCAGGATGAATATTCCCATGGTAAATCCCCACCAGGTCATTGCAAAACCTGCCTGATAATTCATTTCAAAATTGGCGATCACCGTAATCGCGCCCAATCCGGCGATCCCCGAGGCAACTGAGACCATATAGCGTCCCGCGGTTCGTCCGGCGGAAAGAAAATCGGCAATGCTTTTCATGTGCCGTTTGCTGACCTCGACGGCCACAACCATTAATCCCAGAATAAAAACCAGAATGCTCCAATCCAGCCAATGCATATTCACTATTCCACATCTCCTGTTTTGCATTGATGCGATGACAAACACAGCCCGTTATTTTTGATGAATCCAATTTTTTTAAGCGATCAATTTCACTCATTCCTGCCAGGTTTTTCCGTCCTGATTGATAAACCAGGTCTCACCATAGAGACTCAATCGCGCCTCAAATTGACGCCAGCCTGTTTTTATTTTCGGTGAAACCGTTTCGTTGTTGACCTGCAATTCGTTCAATTCCAACTCTGCTAAATTATTACCAAAACTGTTGTGATTGAGGAAATGGGTCTGCTGCTGATAATAAAGTTGACGCAGCGCCCACTTCACCGCTTCAGATTGCGGAAATAGAAATAGCTCTTTCCCGTTACCGATCGTTTGCGTGGAAAACTGTACAAAACCCCACATCTCGGGATAATGCATGTCGATCAAACTCTGGGGAGACCACACCCAATTATCTTCCGGCAGATTCCTGCCGGTAGCCGGATCGATTATCTTGCGATAACGACCGCTTTGAACTTCTGTCTGCCACTGAACTCGAGAAAAATTTATACGCCAGATATCACCGTGCCCCGGCGGAGTTGCTTTGTGGGCGCATTCCCGGAGGGCAGTCCAGGGTAGCGCAATTTCCACTGTCCAGCCGACATCATTATCTGTGGGCTGATTGATGGTTCCGTTTACATGAACGCCGGTTTTCAACCCGTGGATATCCCAACCATTAATCGCCGGACCGCCGTCCCGGTACGGTTTGACCAATAGCAAATCCCATTCAGTTCCCAGCGCATTAATCTCCAACTCATAGTATTGATGCGAATCCCCATTAGGATCGATGAACACCTCAAAATCATTGTCATAAAAGATGACAGTATCGCGCTGGGTAAGCGTTGCCCAGACATGGGGCTCTTCCAACTCCGCTGCGATATATAAATACTGATCGTCCCAGAGCATTTTCGCCCGGGTTCGATGACGCGGCAATGGCTTGAATCCTCCCTCAATATCCACGAAGTCATCGGTCCATTCGGATTTTTCCCAGTCGAATTCAGTTAATTCACCGTCAATCCGGATCGGCGCTGATGTTCGATAGCATATATAAGATTTTGGTTGAAACTCTATTTCTGGTTTGGGGAATCTCTTTTCAGAATGATCATGCTCCGGTAGTTTCATTACAGCCGCAATAATCAATGAAGCAAACAACAACAGCCACAACCGCGATTTTTTTAAACCACTGATAATCGACATGATTTAATCCCCGCCAATTTTTGAAAAGTGGAAAATTAGCAATGTACTTTCATTGGAAAATAATTCAAGGATTCAATATAAAGATTTTTCGCTAAAATAGTCAACCATTATTTTTTGCTCAAATTCAATCTTTTGAATATCCTTTTCGCCAAAAGCTCATCTAATAAATCAAAGATCATCAAAAATAAAATGGTGATGGAGATACTAAAACATAACCGCAATGAGGAGGTTTGGATGTTTATTGTTAACCCAAAAATTGAAAAATATATTCAGGACTTAATGCCGCCCATGAGTCCAGTTTTACAGGAAATGACGCAATATGGTTATCAAAATGATTTTCCCATCATCGGTCCATTGTGCGGACAATTTTTACAACAGATGGCGGTAGCTGCCAATGCTAACAATATTTTTGAAATGGGTTCGGGGTTTGGTTACTCAGCGGCTTGGTTTGCCAGAGGATTGCAGCCGGATGGGAAAATAATTTGCGCCGACGGCGACCCGAACAATCGTGAACGTGCGATTTCCTATTTTAAACGGCTGCATATTGATGACCGGATTGAATTCCATGTGGGAAGAGCCCAGGAAATTTTACAGCAGTTTAAAGGTCCTTTCGATATTATTTTCAATGATGTAGATAAAGAACAATATCCGGACACACTGGATCTTGTTGTTCCGCGATTACGTAAAGGTGGTCTATTTATCACAGATAATGCACTTTGGGATGGACAGGTTACTGAACCAGGCGGAGATATCTACACCATGGGCGTGAAAGAATTTAACAAACAGATCTTCGCTCGCCGCGACCTGGCAACCATGATCGTACCGCTGCGTGACGGATTGGCGGTGAGCGTAAAATTATAGATTAAACATCCTATCACTTGCCAAAAATAACAAACATTGACGTTAAATTTTTGAACCATTCTAATCAATTGTAAATGTATCAGCGCCAGACCAATTGATTAATCCTGAAAGTTTAATCTTTCCGATAGGGGACTATTTAATCAATTTTGGTCATTATCTAATTATTGCTTGAAAGACTTTTCATTACCGGTAAAAAATTGAATTTATCAATGTTGAAAATATGTTGAGTCCTGCATTGGCAAGACCGTCGCCCAAGTTGAGTCCGTCGATGTTTTTCTGATCTGAACTGTTTTCACATTTTTCATTAAAAATATTCTTTTCGGGAAACTAAACATGGCTTTGGTTGGTTAATACATCTAATTTGATATTTTTAATATAAATATTGAGGATGACATTTAATGAAAAAAAACAGACTGTTGTTAATTATTATGGACGGTATTGGTATTCGGGAATCGGTGGAATATAATGCGGTAAAAAATGCGGACACGCCGAATTTGGACAGCTATTACAAAGAATATCCATGGACGAGTTTGGTTTGCCATGGTTCAGCAGTTGGACTCCCTGACGGTGTTATGGGAAATTCTGAGGTCGGCCACTTAAATATTGGCGCCGGACGTGTTGTAAAGCAGGATCTGATACGAATCGCTGATTCGTTTAACAATGGTGAATTTTCCAAAATTCCTGAATTTGTGGAGCTGATTGATTACGTTAAAGATAACAAAAAATCGTTGCATCTGCTCGGATTGTTGTCCGATGCAGGAGTGCACTCTGATTATCGACATTTGATGCATATTTTGAAAATTCTCAAACAGAACCAGTTAGAACAGGTCTATCTGCACGCGGTTACCGACGGCAGAGATACGCCGCCCAATAGCGGCAAAAAATACCTTCAAAAAATTCTTCAGTTTATGAAAGAGCAAGGAATCGGAAAATTAGCCACCATTACTGGTCGCTATTACATGATGGATCGGGACAATCGCTGGGACCGGATAGAACGGGCGTATAACGGATTGACCCGCGGCAAGGGAGTGCACACAACAGAGCCGCTGACTGCAGTTCAACAGATGTACGATCGAAAAATTAGCGACGAGTTTCTTGAGCCCATCATTATCGATCATGACGGTAAAAACTTTTTGCTCGAAGACGGTGACGCAGTGCTGACATTCAATTTTCGCGCTGACCGAATGCGGGAAATTGCCATCGCGCTTAACTTTGATCAGTTTGACAGTTTCGAGCGCGAATCAAAGCCAAATCTTAAATACACCACCCTGACCGGCTACAGCGAAGATTTCCAATTTCCAGTGCTTTTCAAGGATGTTCAATTGAAAGATATTTTTGGCTACGTGATCAGCAAAAACGGGCTCACCCAACTGCGCATCGCTGAAACTGAAAAATACGCTCACGTCACCTATTTCTTTAATGGCGGAGAGGAGAAATCGTTTCCCGAAGAGCAACGTATTCTGGTGCCATCGCCCAACGTTGCCACTTACGATCTTCAACCAGAGATGAGCGCACCTGAACTGACTGAAAAATTGCTCGAGTTAATAGCGGCTGACAAGTTTGATGTTATTATTTTAAATTTTGCCAACGGCGACATGGTCGGGCATTCCGGCGATTATGAAGCAGCTATCAAAGCGGTAGAGACTGTGGATTCCATGGTTGGAAAAATTGTTCCCATATTTACTCAAAAACAAGGCGTCGTCTGTATCACAGCGGATCACGGCAATTCTGAGGAAATGTGGGATTTTAAAAATGATCAACCGCATACCCAGCATACGCTGAATCCGGTTCCGTTTATCATCATCACATCTGACAAACGTCCGATAAAAATTGCTCAAAAAGGTAAGCTGGGTGATATTGCGCCGACCATGCTGAAATTACTGGAGATTGAACAGCCTGAGGCAATGACCGGAAAATCATTGATTGATGAATAATCAGGAGAGCCAAGCGATGACTAATTCTAATTTTCAGCGTTCATTGATATTATGGCTTGCTGCGGTTGTGATTACATTATCCTCAGTAGTATATCAACGAATGACCGGACCCACCCACCCCATGCGCGGAAAACTTGAAGTTAACGGCGAAAAATTGAAATACAAGCTGTTGCGTTCTCACGAGACCACTTCAAACGCCATTTTCAAAATCCCGGTTGCCGACACATCATGGACGGCATTGTTTAAATGGAGGCGTTACAAAAGTCATGACTCATGGACTACAGATACCCTGAAAAGCATTGCTGGCGGATTTCAAATATCGATTCCTCAACAACCTGCTGCCGGTAAAGTTGAGTACCTCATCACGCTGAAGGATGATTTAGGAAATGATTACCCGCTTTCCAGCGAACCGGTGATTATTCGATTTAAAGGGGCTGTGCCTGGGTTTGTGCTGCTGCCGCATGTTTTGCTGATGTTTTTTTCAATGCTGCTTGGCGTCCGCACCGGGTTGGAAGCAATCGCCAATGGCAAACACACCTATGGCTACGCTTTATGGACCACAACGCTGTTATTCTTCGGCGGATTAATTTTTGGGCCCCTTGTTCAAAAGTTCGCCTTTGATGCTTACTGGACCGGTTGGCCATTTGGACACGATCTCACAGACAATAAAACTGCTGTCGCATTTGTTTTCTGGTTAATTGCGTTGTGGCAGGGTAAAAAACCAGGGCGCGGCAGAATGTGGTTCGTCATTGCTGCCGTCGTGCAACTATTGGTTTATCTGATTCCCCATAGTCTTTTGGGATCGGAACTTGATTACACCAAAAGGGACTAATCTATTTCAACTCAAACAGAGCTTTTTTGCCATCTGAAACTATACCGAGATAATTCAACTGCTCTTAAGTATTCTACAATAATTGAACATCTACGATGTTTTAGCGACAAAAAAATGGTTATCGATATATTAAAAAGCATTACCAACCCTGGTTTCCCAGGCTGACTGCATACGAAGTCTATGCTTGTTTTTCAATTTTTACTGGTCATTCATATTACCAATCATGAGCCATAAATAAACCAACTGGAGAAGTTATGAAATATTTGAACTATTTTGCTTTTCTTATGCTAACTGTATCCAACCTTTATGCTGAAACGGTTTCTCAAAATATGCAAAAAACACAGGTAATTATCGTTCAGGAAAATGCACCAAAAGTTGTTGTCAACAGTGCAAATATTTTAGCCGATCATATCCCTCAGGCGTCGCTTCAGGTCGGACGCGTTAAAGATAACATAGAAGGGAAAGCGATTTTCATCGGTATTGTTGATGGTGATGCGGACATTTTTAAAAATCACCCCGATTCTAAAAAGAACCGCATATTTATTCAGTTATCGCGAAGTGGAATGAGCAAGGTTTTAGCTTCGACTCCTCTTCTTTTATATGCAGCTATTTGCCAACTGGTTGATGAATGGAATGATTATGATCTTTCTGTTTTTGAACGGGGACATTTTTTTTCTCCGACCTTTGACTGGGTAGAAGGTAATGATGGATTCTTTGCCGCAAGAAAATATTTCAGTTATCATTATAAACCTGATCAGAGTGTCAGAGAACTTGCACGAATCGGCTGCACTCACATCCCGGTCAATGCTTTGGCAACGCCGTTTCCTTATGAACAAGGTCCTCCGGGTGAGCATTATTATCGGTTTTATATAACCAATCCGGATCTCGATCAATTTGTTGAAACAGAATTAAATCATGGAATATATCCGCCGGAGCATCTCGCTGCCAACCGCAATCAAATGAACAAAAATATCATACTGGCGCGTTCTTATGGCCTGGCTCCGGGTCTGGCTTTATGTGCGCCCAGGTCGGTTCCTGAATCCTTTTTCAACAGGTATCCACATTTAAGAGGAGCCCGCGTCGATCATCCTTTTCATAGCTATAAACCGCGCTATACAATGACGCTGGCGCATCCGGTTGTCCGCTGGCATTATGCTGAAATGATGAAAAAAATCATGCATCTTTTCCCCGATCTTGATTATGCCTATATCTGGAGCAATGACAGCGGTTCCGGATTTGAACACACCATGACCACCTATCCGGGAAGAAATGGCGGGGCGTTTCTTGTCCGGGAATGGCGAACAAATGAACAAATTGCAAATAAATCCGCTGAAAATATTTTTCAATATTTGAAAATTTTGAAAAATGCCGCTGAAATAACAAATGATGAATTTCGGATTATTCTTCGTATTTTTTCTTTCCCTGCAGCCCAGGATACACTTTTGAAGTTATTTGAAGATGGCTATGATATCCGTATTTTGCCATCATCAATGCCAGATACGGATAACCGGGAAAAATTTCAACAAGTTCAGCAGAAAGGTTCCTTGCTATCGACAACTGTGAGTTTATCGATTCCGTATAGTCATGTCATCGGTGCGCCGTTCCCCTAGCTGTGCAGAAAACGGTTGGAAGAACTCCAGGCTGCGGATATCAGCCGGATTTCATTGTCTGTTCACCCCCATTCACTTGCTAATCATGACATTAACCGGGAAATCTTTAAAAGATTCCAACTCGAACCTGATATAGCGGTTGATTCGGTCGTATCATTAACAGCGCAAAAGTGGGTTGGCAAAATGAATTCGAAACCATTAATTCAAGCCTGGAAATTGACGGATGAAACTGTGGAAAAGTTTCCCCACGTCCCATTATATGAGGGATATGGTTTTGTATCATTTCGGTTATGGGCGCGTCCTTTGGTGCCGGACATTCAAAATATTCCCAAACAAAAAAGGGCATATTACGAAGATTTTATGTTATCCAATTATTACAATCCCAATCTTGTGGATTTGAGCAAAAATGCGCTCTGGACTCTGGTTCCGGTGGGTGTGGCAAAAAATATCGTTGATCAATGTGAAAAACAGGGACATAAACCTTTGCAGCAAGCCATTGAATTGCTTAACAGCGAAATTGTAAAGCCCGGTCTGGAAGATCAGGCAAAAAAAATATTAACCGATCAACGCGACAGGATCAGGGGGCTGATCTGTTATTATCGGACACTGGAAAATACAGCGCGCTGGATTGTGGGAGTACACGGTTATCTCGACTCTGATAGCGATAAAGAGAGACAAAAATATCGAATCTTTCTCCACAAGATGATGACGGATGAGATCGAAAACATACAAAATTTGCTTGATCTTTGGCGCACGAGTTCGGTAACGTTTACACCCATCTCTAAATTTGGTGAAAACTGGTACACCTATGGTGATAATTTTGCTGAGATACTGCAGAAAAAAATTGTGTTAATGAAAGAATATATGAATGACATTCCGCATATCGATCCCGATTTCATTTGGAAGATGCCAAACTCTTTTACCGTCGATCCGGATAAATATTTATACCAGTACTTAAATTTTACAAAATAGCCCCGAAAATAAAAAACCAGCGTATTGGAAGCGAAAGGCTTTAATTCATTTTTTGAAACGGAATAATTGCAGAATCGAATTCAATTTTTTGTGTAAATAATTATAACCGATCACAGGTTTGTAAGCACCACTGCCAGACGCTAAGATTGCAAACAAATGTAACGCGGATTGATTATTTTTCAATTGCCTCAAAACAATTTAATGTGAAAATCTGTCATGATAGCATCGAACAGCATCTAATTTTTTTAGCACAACAATAGGAGGTAATAATG
>DSAU01000452.1 GCA_011046315.1 bacterium | reverse complement strand
CTGGTGATGATTCCCAGCTTGCGGTCCTGCCACTCGATCCGATTACAGGCGGATTTTATTCCGTAGTCTTCCATCAATTGCAACCGCTTTTCCACCTGCACGTGTTTTTTCCTTGCATTGGCTGGCAATAGCACGTTTTTCGCCATGTCTTTCACATACTTTTTCGTCGGAATCTGATAGCGATTGCCCAGTTTGACAATGGTCTGTGAGTGATTAATGCGAGTGGTGGTACGCAACAGAATGGGCGTATCAAATTTTTCACTCAGTTCCAGAGCGAGCATGGTAAAATCTTTTGCTTCCTGACTGTCCGAAGGTTCCAACATCGGCATTTTAGCGGCGCGCGCAAACCAACGATTGTCTTGTTCATTCTGCGACGAGTGCATGGATGGGTCATCGGCTGAGATAATAACCAGTCCGCCGTTCACGCCCTGATATGACAGCGAAAAAAACGGATCCGCCGCCACATTCAATCCCACGTGCTTCATCGCAACCAGCGATCGTACTCCGCCCAGCGATGCGCCGGCGGCAACTTCCAGTGCGACTTTTTCATTAGGCGCCCACTGAGCTTGAATTTCCTGATAATTGCCGATATTTTCAAGAATTTCAGTGCTTGGCGTTCCCGGATATGCTGACGCGAAAACACCACCGGCTTCATAAAATCCGCGCGCTATTGCCTCATTTCCAGATAAAATCGCTTTTTCCATTGTTCTCCCTTCATGGTTTTTAATAGGTTTTTGGCGCCTCTTCATTTTTCAAGACACGTAAAGCTCCCTGCGCCAGCGCTTCCATCTCAAATTCGCCGGACTTAACTATCACTTCAGCGATAAAACCAACCCGCTGCTTGATCCAGTTGATTAACATCTCTGACCTGGCGAGACCGCCGCTGATGATGATCGCCCTGACATCGCCGTTCACAACCGTTGCCATGGCGCCGATCTCTTTAGCGATTTGGTATGCCATTGCCTGATAAATTTCAAGTGCCTGGTTGTTCCCCTGTTGAATCCGTGTTTCCACTGCTGTTGCGTCATTGGTGTTTAAATATGCGATCAACCCGCCCTCGCCCATCACCAGTTTTTGCATCTGCTCTTGGGTATATTTTCCGGAATAGCACAGTTTGATGAACGGTTGCAGCGGTAAATCTCCGGTTCGTTCGGGGGAGAAAGGACCAGAGCTCGATGCGTCATTCACATCAACGATCCGTCCGGCTTTGAGTGGACAGATTGAAATTCCGCCGCCAAGGTGGGCAACAATAAAATTGACCTGGTGCAAATCAACTCCCAATTCCGCAGCCGCCATCCTTCCGACCGCGTGAATATTCAATGTGTGAGACAACGTCCGGCGCTCGATGAGCGGATGGCCCGAATAACGGGCTAACGGTTCAAATTCATCCACTGAAATCGGATCGACTACAAATGCCGGAATCCCACCGGCGTCAGCAATCGATCGGGCAATGGCGCAGCCCAGATTTGCGGCATGAACTCCCTGCAAACCGATTTGAGCATCTTGTATCATGGGGTCATTGACCAGATAGACGCCGCCGGAAATTGATTTAATCAAACCACCCCTGCCGACTACGGCAGATAACTGATCAGGCGCCAACTTGACCTGATTGAGAAAATTTTGTACAGCGTTTTTCCGTAACTCAAATTGATCCCATAATTGAGGGTAATTTTTCAGTTCCTCGCTGGTATGGACAATTTTTTTTTGATGGATCAAACGATCATCCTCAAACAAGGCCACTTTGGTTGAGGTCGAACCTGGATTAATGGTGAGAATTTTAAAACTCATATCCAATCCTATTTCAAATTATAAAAGCAATATTATTTTAAAAAATTCATAATATCATTCTTGCTTTTGAGGATTTTGCATAATAAAGTTTCAGTATAACATAGCAAAAATATCAAAGAAAATCAATGAAAAAATATGATTATTGGTAAACATCTGTGACAACTGGGTCGGCAGGTAAAAGCTGTTTATCGTTTAGAAAACTTTTAAAACGGTGGAACCGGCGGTTCAGGTCATTCCCGCACCCGGCTTAAATTAGCTATGCTATTGTTTAGGAAAGAATTTGCTTGTTCAGTTTTCTATCCTTTTGAAATTAAAGGAATGAATAAAATTCTCATCAAAGTAGTCAATCGCAGCGGGGACTCGGGATTTTATTTCCGCGTCACTGACGAAGGTGGAAACCATATTCCAGCGCTGGAATTTGTTTCCGCCAATAGCCTGATTTAAAATTTTAACTTCTGAAAACAGCCGGGTTTACCATCGGTCCAGACTGAAAATGACAAAATCGTACCAGTTTTTCTTGCTATGATTGGCGCTGATGTTCGTGTTCGCAAACTAATTTTTATTTCCAATATTGACTGATGAACTGTTCAACTTCAGGTATGCCCCCCTGAAAAATCAAATATCCGTTATGGGGTTCACGCTCGGTAATTTCTCCGCAGATCGAAGTGAGCATAATGTCCTTGACCTGTTCCGGATCGGTAGTTTGTCCCAGCGCCCAGCCTAATTTGACATAAGCCACTTCGGGCAGCATATTTGCCGCTGGAATTACCCCAAGCTCCATAATATCCCGCCCGGTGTCGTAAACATACATCTGGACATAGCCCCACAGCGTCTGAACGGTCATGTACATCGCAATTCCTTTTTGCTGAGCCCGTTTCAGCGCCGGGTAGAGCGGTTTATTTACATGCCCCAACCCGGTGCCGGCGATTACAATGCCCTTATAGCCATTATCAACCAGCGCATCAATGATATCCGGTTTCATGTTGGGATAATAATAAACAATGGATATTTTTTCTTCAAAAACCGGATTGAGGTTGACTTTTTTATCTTTGCGCCGTCTCTTAAAATCATTCCGGAAATATTCAAAGCCCTGTGGACTCACCATGGCGATAGGAATATCACTGATGGTACGAAAGGTGGAGCGGTAGCTGGAGTGCATTTTTCGGACTCGAGTGCCGCGGTGTAACAGGTCATATTGGTCGCTGGTGGGGCCAAACATGCAGACCACGACTTCAGCAATATCGCTTTCTGCCGCTGTCTTGGCAGCGTTAATTAAATTAATCGCGGCATCGGACGAAGGCCGGTCGCTGGAGCGCTGAGAACCTACCATCACTATCGGCACCGGTGTGTCCTGCACCATAAATGACAAAACCGCTGCGGTGTGATGCATAGTGTCGGTACCGTGCCCGATTACGATACCATCGACACCGTTTTCGATTTCTCTGCCGATTGCCTGGGCAGTACCGATCCATTGTTCGGGCCCCATGTTTTCACTGAAAACGCCGTACAGCTTTTCCGTTTCCAGATTGCAAATGTCCGCCAGTTCCGGTACCGAACCATAAAGCTCACCCGGAGAAAAGGCTGGGATCACCGCGCCGGTGCGATAGTCCAGCCGGCTGGCGATGGTGCCTCCGGTGCCGAATAATTTGACACGCGGTTTTTTCGAATTATAAGGAAAGGCTTTTTCCGGAATTTTGTAATTTGCTTTTTTATAGCCGGTTTCGGTTATAGCCGTTATCGTATCAACACCGATTCCGACGTTATACCCATTGTGCAGCTTCAATACGATATGCCGGTCATCCGCAGTCTCGGATCTCGGTAAAATGATACCGGAAAAATCCCCTCGCGTTGTCGCTACTTTTACGTCACTCCAGACGCGAACGCTAAAGTTTTTTAGCGTGCTCAATGCTTTGTCGCGATAGCCTTTATAATTTTCGTTGTCTATCATGTTTGGATGGTTGCCCTTCAGTTAATCAATTTTTTCTAAATAGTTCATGGTGTAAAGTGCTAACAGGCTGTCCATGAACTCATAAAAAGTCAAAAATTACATGTCATTGCGAGGAGCGAAGCGACGAAGCAATCTCTATAATTATAGTGACTTATGTTAAAGATTGATTCGGGAAATAACGCCTCGCAAAGACATTAAAACCAAAAAAATTAAAGTTCATAGACACGCTGTTAACAGGTTAACCATATTTTTCAATGATGTATTTTTCAACCAACTGCGCAGTGATTTTTCCCTGGATTCTACCTCGGATGGTTTTCATCACCACCCCCATCAAATGATTGAACCGCTGATCCCGGCGTCGATCGCCAGGCAGTTGAACTTTTTCCGCCAGGTCGGAAATTAATTTTTCAACAGTTTCACGATTTCTTACCGCATAATTAGTAATTACTGGCACAATTGGCCGGGTCGGTTTATCTAACCACTGTTCAACAATCAGCGGAACCGCTTCACGGACAATCCGCTGTTCAGCCAGAGCTTTGAACACTTCACTCAGCACATCTTCGGGGATTCTTTCGGCTGTCGCTCGTTTTCGGTAGATTGCTTTTAATTGCTGGGTTAAGAATCGTGCCACGAAAATTGGATCATACGACGTTTCATTTACGATGCGGTCAAAAATTCGGGCGCGTTCGGAGAGAAACAACTCATCGATCATCTGGGGGGTTAATCCCAGTTGTTGATATTTTTCATGACATTGCCAGGGCGGTGTTGGCAATTGTGAGCGAATTTGTTGAATTTTCTGATCAAAAATGGGAATTGGCGGCAAGTCAGTATCTGGATACATACGGTCAGGTCCTGGTAAAATTCGTTCAAATCCGGTTGTTCCGTCGGCAAGCGCTCGCCGGGTTTCACTGGGAACGCCGATGATGGCTTCGCTGGCTCGAATAGCGATCTCCTGAGCCGCTGTTTCCGAATCCTGCTCGTCTCCCCAGACAATGACCAGTGCGTCGCGATCATTGCAGCCGCTAATTTTTTTGATCCGCTCCCAATTGGCGCTGCTGATGGTTTCATCATCTGTATCCGAATGAATGATGTTGGGAATATTGTCCAAACAGGCAATCACCCGCACCCGGTCGGAAATCTCTTTGGCAAAGTTGGTGTCCGGCTGGGTGGGATAACGTAAAATTCCTTTAAAGTATGGCAGCTTAACACATTTAATTTTAGAATCTTGGTTAAGCTGATTTTTTATCGGCAGGTAGCCAGTTGTTTTTAACAGATCGGTGACTTCAAAAAACTGGGGCTTAAAATTATCAGGCTTAACCCCGCGAGAGCGAATCAAGTGTCGAATTTCTAACAACGCTTGCTGGCGGCCAGCTTCATTATGAACAAGCCTTGGTATGAGCGGGATTCGTGCGACGCCTTTTATCTCTACACGTGTCCCGCCTTCGATGCTGACGTTAACATCCTGCCGTGCTGCGCCAATCCCGCGATTAACCTTGCCGGTTGACCGGGTTAACTGGCGAATCAATTGCGCCACTGCGGCAACTTCAATCGGCGTGCGCATATCAGGATAGGTTACTACTTCGATCAGCGGCATTCCCAACCGGTCGGTGCGATAAGTCCTTACATGCCCGATATCGCTTACCTCGCGACAGGCATCCTCTTCCAATCCGAGTTGAACGATCCTGATTTTTCGATTCTGGAAAGGAATTTCACCATCGACACCGAGAATCGTAGTGCGTTGAAAGCCAGTGGGAATACTGCCATCAAGGTATTGTTTGCGTGCGATATGAAGTTCGCTAACAAGATTTAGCTTCAGCAACAACGCAATTTCCAGGGCAATATCAAGCGCTTCCTCGTTGAGCTCAAACGGTGGGGCGTCGTCCATTTCATAAGTACAAACACTCGCTTTATTGAGTTGATAAATTATGTTCTTTCTGGTTTTAAATTCCATCAGCGCTGTGCCGTCGTATTCTCCAAGCTCGGAAAGCGTCGGTCGCATGTGACGCAGGATTTCGGCATGGTAAATATCGCTGTAAAATCCGGCAGGGCAGCGGCAAAAAAGCTTCTTATTGGTGCGTAATTGTTGGTGGACTTCCAGTCCGGATTTCAGACCTATCTCTGCATAATCAGTCGCGGTCATCTCTTCAAGCGGTTTCAGCATATTGGTTGTTTCTCCACGATCTTCAATTGCCAGTATTTTTTAATTTATTTCAGTAAAAGTTAAAGGCAGTGTTGTTGTTTTAAAAAATAAAAAATGTTTGGGCAGCCCGGTTAAAAGCGTTGCGAAGCTTGATTGCCAATGGATTTCTGTCGCGATTGTAGAATTCAAATAACAGCGCCGCCATTTCTCGACAGCGCAGATAGCCGTAAGATTTGTGTGGATTTTTAACGCCACGGTACTCATAGTTATTGACGACGACATGATCGATCGGTTTGACGTGGTATCGGTTGCTGAAAAAATCATCTCCAAGATTGTAATCCATTGCAACACTGTCCCGCAAGTCAGCAAAATTGTACCAACCACGAACGATATTATCCGGTGTGCGAAGATTTTTTTGCATACCTATCGCCTTCTTCTGTTCCAGAGAAATTTTGCTGAGAATGACCGGAAATCCGAGTGGCGAACCAATGGTTGCCAATGTGTCGATGCGGACTTTTTGCGCTAATTGTGAGAGTACATCAAAGGCAACAATTGAACCCATTGAATGCGTGATCAGAAAAATTTCGTGGCGTCGATATTTTTTTAGCGTCCGTATTAATCGTTGTTGAATTGCCTGCTTTGCCGTTTGCTGTGGATTGCGTGGATCAAAACAATCCATCCGATAGTAAGCGTCCAGGTCTTTGAAAAAACGCCGAATGATAAGATCATTGATTGAAGAAAAATTAATCGATAAATCTTCATTGAGGAATATTTTATCCATTTGTTTTTCAAGAACGTCCAGTACCTTTTGGCGAATTTTTCCCGACCGGGGGAAATTGTTTTTGCTGCCTGGTGAGTAGGGATATTTGATAAATAATGGATGTTGCGGATTCTGAATTTTTGGATCCAGAGGAACCGGATGCAAAATATCAGCCCAGTAAACTAATTTGAATTTGAAAAAAAAGAGTGGATATCGATGAAGTTTAAACCCTTCCCGAATCGCCTTTTTCCACCACTTTTCCAGAACCCTGCGAGGCGGTTTATTGTTCATTCCATGAATACCGATAAAAATTTTTGACAAACAGCTCCTCCCCTATATTTGATAATTTTGCGGATTGTCCAATAAATAAGTTTTCAATATATTAATTTGTCTCATTGAAGTCAAGGAAAATTAATTTAAATGGGTAAAACCTTACTTACAGGTGTACAAACCAGGTTTCTTGAACAAACCTGGTTTGTTTTCCACCCGTGAGTGAGGTTTTACTTAAATGGGTAATGTCTCAGTCTTTAGTTTATTAGACATAGACTAATGCCATCGCTCTTATTTGTGAAAATATTTGAAATAGTTGGTTTGATTTAAAAAAAATGTTATCTGTCAAATAATCAGCTTATAAAGCGATGGTATCACTATTCCACTTGTAAATGAGATAATTCAGTGGTTTCATTTTTTACTTGATAATTAACAATTTGATTTTTAAATTATTGAAAAATTAGCAGCAAAAAAAATATCAAACTCTATTTATTAAAGACGAAAGGAAACCACCATGTCCGCACAAAGTCACCAACAGCGAACAGTTTTCTGGGCGATGATGATTATTTTATTGGGATTATTGCTACTGCTCAACAATTTGGATGTGATTAAAATCGGGAAAATCATTCGGGATTATTGGCCTGTGCTAATCATTTTGCTCGGGGTATATTTGATTCTGAAACGGGAGCGCTTTAGCACAGATCATGGTTTCGGCGGTGACAAAGATCTGATCTGCGAGTCAACTCAGGCAATTTATTCCAATGTTTTTGGCGATTTGAGAGTGAGTATCCGAACTGCAAATTTTGAAAGTGGCAAAATCAATAACACGTTTGGTGATATTGTGCTCGATCTTGAGAAACTCGATATCACTTCCGGTGAAAAAATTCTCGATGTGCATGGCGTGTTCGGCGATGTAAAAATTTCCAGCAACCGGGAACTGCCAGTGTACATTCACGCCAGCATCACCGCCGGTGACATTAAACTGTTCGAGCGGAAGGTGGATGGCTTTTCAAAAGAGATGATCCATAAATCCGAGAATTACGACACCGCAGATAAGAAACTCAAAATTATAGTGTCCCAGGTTTTTGGGGATATTAAAGTATGGTAAAAACGTCTTTTTATCATGATTGCCCTTGAGAAATAATTTGCTTGCTGCTGCTGATCAAGTTGTTTTCGTCAAACTTACGATGAATAAATTAAAAGTGCGATCCCCTGCAACCAGAGATTTTCATCGTCTTTAGCAGCAATAATGAATATTAAAACCGGGAATATTTTCAAATTTCCGGATGTCGTTTTATCGATTCAAAAAAATCGGTTTGAATGGCACGGGTGATTGCGCCAGGCTTGCCCTCAGCGATTTTTCGATCATCGATTTGAATTATCGGCGTAATTTCAACAGTAGTGCCAACCAGAAAGTGTTCGTCGAAGGTTTCGAGTTCCCTTTCTTTAATAACATCCTCTCGAACCGAAATCGACAATTTTCGACAAATATCCAACACCAGATTGCGGGTGACGCCGGCAAGGATAAAGTTTGATAACGGCGGCGTCCACATGGTTCCGTTTTTAACGGCGCAAAAATTGGTGTGGGTTCCTTCAGTGATCATTCCGTCACGAACAAATACTGCTTCGGCAGCGTTAGCGTCAACAGCGTTTTGACGGGCGAGTACGTTGGGCAATAAAGCGATTGATTTGATATCGCAGCAACGCCAGCGAGTATCCGGTTGCAGGATAACCTTCACGCCGTTGTCAATTTCCTGTTGATGTCGCTGAAAGACTGAAGTTAAAATAAGCACTGTCGGAGCAGTTTTTTCAGTCGGAAAAAAGTGAGTCCGCGGTTTACGCACGCCGCGTGTCACCTGGATGTACGCCAGCACATCCAGGTCATGGAGGTTATTGGCTTGAATCAACCGCTGGATAATAATTTTAAATTCCTCGAGATCGGGCGGTGTAATTCTCAACTGCTGCAATCCGTGGCGCATTCGCCGCAGATGTTCATCCGTTAGAAAAAAGTGATCATGATAGTAGCGAATGACCTCGTAAACACCGTCTGCAAAAAGAAAACCTCGATCAAAAGGTGAAATTTTTATTTCGGATTCAGGAACGAATTCACCATTGAAATAACCGATCATTTTGAGCTCCTCCTGTTTGATGGTAGCGTAGAATTCAGAAAATCGGATATTGCCGTTGCGCAACTTTGCAGTTCACATCCGACACTGAGATGTCCGCAGTTGCTGTCTAAAATGAGTGTTTCACAATTTAAATGTTTGCCGAACTCAAGGGCAGGTTGCGGATTCACATAGTGGTCAGTTGATGCTACAATAATTAAAACCTCAGCCTTAACGATCGTTGCTGTCGCCGCCATAGATCCGTTGTATTCAGAAAAAATATCATGATTAAGGATTGCCTGAGATTGACAGGCCCAATTATCGACCGTCAACGTAGCTAACGGTCGGCGGTCAAAAGTACTGATAAATTGGGGGACTGATTCTCGGGGATGATGTTTTACAAAATGATCGGCGCTGCGCGCGAACAATGATTCCACAAGTCGAACATTCTTGAGAATGATGCTATCGGGTTGATAGAATTTTTTGCCTGCCTGGATGAGCTGCAAATAGGTCTCAAAAATTAATAAATCGTAGGATGAAGGGCGGGGCGTCCCCACATAAGCAATAGCTTTATCCATAAAATCTGGATAGGAGACCAGCCATTGAAACACCTGCATACTTCCCATGGAACCGCCAATTATTCCGTGGAGATGATTGATACCGAGCTCCCATGTCAATAGCCTGTGCTGCGAGTTCACCATATCGCGAATGGAAATTTCAGGAAATAGTTCACCGGGCTGCTGCGCGCTATTGGAAGGCGAGCTTGAAATTCCGTTTGCCAGCGCATCCACGGCGATGATGAAAAAATTAGTGCTATCGACCAATTTATCAGCCCCGATCAATTTTCCGATGTGTTCGCTGGTTCCGCAGAACCAGGTTGGGTATAAAATTGCGTTGGTTCGGTGCTGGTTCAGTTTACCGAATGTTCGATAACCGATCTGACAATCCCGAATCATCTCACCGTTTTCGAGTTGGAAATCTCCAAGTTGGCAAAATTTTTGAGTCGCCCAACCAGTGTTGAGAAAAAAAATCAGAACTATTATCAACCAGCTTGCTTTTTGATATGATGGTAGTTTCATGATACAAATCCTAATTTGATTTTAAATCGACAGGTGTTCTGGCTTTCATTTTATTATCTTTTATTATAAAAACAATTTTTGTGAAAGCAACATTTCAAGTTAACTGTATTCGAGATCAGCCATCTGCAATAACGGATTAATTTCGGAAAAACCGCGTCTCCGAAAAACACCGACCAACACCAATTCAGCATTGTGACCGGAGACAGAAAAACGAAAAATTGCCGACCACAGGGTAAACCGCTAAAGTGGTTAAAATAGGTGTCCTGGAATGTTTCACCACGATCCTGCTACGGAGGGATCGTGGTGATAGTTCAACTATCTTTTAGACAAACAGCATGATTCACCACGGTGTATACAT
>DSAU01000447.1 GCA_011046315.1 bacterium | reverse complement strand
GAAATAAGACCTTCCTATCCCGTAAGGTACGTAATATAACAAATTTATAAACAAGCAATTAACTCCCTGAATTTGCTCTTATTCTGTGCATCCTCCCACGATCTAAATATTAAAAATACAAACCAATAATCCAACTGGTCATTCATATTTAGAAATTCTACCCTGTGAACGGTTACGAGGTTAAATCTTCATTTAAATTTTCGGATTCAATTTAAAACCGCTTTTGATATGGATGGCAGTAGGGTTGTTGCTGTCGCAGTTGATAATAATTTTGATGGTAATCCTCCGCCTGCCAGAAAATATCAGCCGGTTCAACTTTAGTCACTACCTGATAACCTTTTTCGGTGAGAAGTTGTATCAATTTCTCAGCAACCTTTTTTTGTTTATCATTAGTGTAGAAAATGGCCGACCGGTACTGGTCGCCAATGTCAGGACCCTGTCGGTTCAATTGGGTGGGATCGTGGATTTCAAAAAATAATTTAGCAAGCGTCTCATAATTGGTTTGAGATGGATCAAAAATTACCTCCAGAGATTCAGCATGGCCCGTATTGGATTGGCAGACATCGTAATAAGATGGATTTTTGGTGTCGCCACCCATATATCCCACGGTTGTAGAGATAACGCCTTTCGCTTGCTGGAAATGGTATTCAACCCCCCAAAAACAACCGCCGGCAAAATAAGCTTTTGAAATTGGACATCTTTTTCCTGCTCTTCAGTGGGAGTAAAGTTCAGCGAAATGGAATTGACGCAGTGGCGCACATTTTTATCGGTTAATCGCTCGCCAGCAAATACATGTCCCAGATGAGCGCCGCAATTGGCGCAGACGATTTCGGTGCGGATGCCATCAGCGTCCAATTGACGCTTGATGGCGCCGGGGATCTCATCATCGAAGCTGGGCCAACCGCAACCAGAGTCAAACTTGTCTTTAGATTGATACAACGGTGCATCACAGCGCTTGCAGGTATAAGTTCCCTCCTCATTATGCTGATAATATTTACCGGAAAAGGGCAGCTCTGTACCTTTTTCCAAAATCACCTGCTGTTCCTCTTTGGTCAGTTTATTATATTTCATATTTTTATCCTGTGTAATACTGTTTTGATAAAATGCGGCTGCCAACAACAAAACTATTGTCTTATAGGTAAAAACAGACTGTGCAAGTTTCAAATATTTTTCCATGGAAAACCACCTCAATTTTTTATTGAACGATTGCAAACGGCAGCCGGTTCAATTATTAAGATAAATATTCGACTATTGAGATGCAGAAAAAAATGTTCGAATATTTAGACTGACTGTTCCTGCTCGCTATCATTTTTTGGCGAAGGTGTTGCTATGTTTAAAAACCAAAAAATTTTTCCGCTAAACTGGAACAGAATTGAAGACGATATTTTTTTCCAAGATGACTTGATGTTTGTGGTACATTGTTGTTGAAATTAGAGTTGAAATTGATTATATTAAAAACCGTGGCATGAATAAATTGTATTAACTGAAAGAATGAAAATGAATTCAAAGCAGCGCGTACTGAAAACGCTTAACGGAGAAATCCCGGATCGGGTTCCCGTTGCAGAGTTTGCTGTGGATTATGACACAGTGGAAAAAATTCTGGGACGGAAAACATATTTACGAGCAAAAGCCAGTTCACAGATTGCTTGCTGGGAAAACCGGCATGATGAAGTAGCGGAAAGTTATCTCAAAGATCACATCGAGTTGCACGAGAAACTGGAATTGGATATCGTGACTTTTCCCATGGCGACCTGGCAGCTCCCTGCGCCAACTGACGATCCACCGCCGCGCAAAATCGATGATTCCACCTGGGAGGATAAATACGGCCGGATTTATAAATATTCACCGGTTACAGCGGATATCACCTGCATCCGCGATCCGGTTATGGACCAGCGGGTGTTTTCTATAGACGAGTTTGAGAAGCTGCCGGATGTCGCAGCTCCTGATGAGCGTTCATGGCAGATCATGGATGGGGTGGTGCAACGATTCAAACATGAAAAATTTATTTGCAGCCCCGACGGCGGGGAAATCGGTATCGTTATGCTCGGAGGAATGGAGCGCGGGCTGATGGAGCTGATCGAAAATCCTCAGCTAATTCATGCTGCCACGGCCCATTTTTTGGAAACCCAAAATCTTAGCGATGAAAAATACATTCACCCGGAATCGGATGCTGTTCTCTGGGGAGCGGATTTTGGCTATAAATCGGGTCCCTTCATCAGCCCGGCAATGTTCCGCGATTATTTCCTTGAACCAAATAAAGCCAGGGTGAAAAATCTTCACCAGAAATTTGGGATTAAAGTTCTCAAACACTGTTGTGGAAACGTTATGCCGTTGATGGATTTTTTTATCGAGATTGGATATGATGCTTATCAATCTATTCAAGCGACTGCGGGGATGGATATTTGCGAGTTAAAAAAAAGTTACGGCGACAAAATCACCCTCTGGGGCGGTGTTTCACTGGAACATCTCATAAGCGGCTCTCAAGATGATGTGCGCCAGGATGTTCAGCGTGCGATGAACTGCGCCAAACCTGGCGGAAGATTCATTCTCGGAACCAGCCATTCGGTGGCGGTTGGCAGCAATTATGACAATTACATGGCAATGCTTGATGAATATCATCGGTGGTGTGATTATTGATATTTAGCCGGCGCCGAAAACTGATTTTATTTTACAATTGTTTCAGCATAAGTGAAACAGCTTTTTCGCGCCGATATTAGGGCGATTGTTCACAGCCTAGGTGATGAATTGGCTGCCAACTGCATACCATTTTCATGTAGGCGAGCATTGGTCGGGGCAGATCATCGCTATCGCTGCTACTATTTTTCTACCTGCCACAGCAGAATTTTTCCGAGCGATTTTTTGGGCGATCAGCTTAAAAATCGCCAATGTGATTTATCGTAATTGAGTTCATTTTAAACAACAAACCCATCTGGCCACTGAGTGTCAGATGGGTTTTTATTAACTGATTCGATTTAGCGCGTTGCGAACTTCAGGCAGGTCATAATCAGCGTTTTTCCAAACGGAAAGAAATTTTCGATATTCTTCTTTTGCCTGCTTGGTTTGCTTCTGTTTTTCAAAAAGCTGCGCTCTGAGATAATGAGTCAATGCATGGTTCGGATTGGTTGATAGCAATTGATCGGTGAATTCAAACGCATTCTTGTAATCGCCTTTTTTATAATACACCAGCGCCATCGGGTATAAATGAGAATGTTTTTCATATTTTTGTGAATCGCTGAAATAAAGAATGGCTTCATCGTAAAGCTCCTGCTCCATGGCGACGTTACCCAGCAACGCGTAATAATTTGCAAGGTAGCCGGTCTGACCGAAATTATCAATCAATGATTTCATTTTATCGGCTTGCGCCAGCGCCTGTTCAAATTTTTTCTGTTTAACATAAACGCACCCTTTCCATTCGTGCGCCCAGATTGCTTCGGGTAGGACGGTCAATGAGGCGTTTAATTGAGTGAGTGCCTCATTTGGTCGATTTTTCAAATAAAAAATATAACCTTTGGTCGCGATAGCATAGGATTTTCGAAAATTGTTTTTAGAAAGTTCGATGGCTTGGTCACAGCATTTTAAGGCTTCGTTGTATTTACCCAATGCGATATTTAGTTGGACCCGATCCAGAAAAATATCGCGACGCCACTCACGCGGCGGCTCTGATTTGAGAAATCCGTCATAAGTGATTTGCGCATTTTGATAGTCGCCGATTTCGAGATAGGTCAACCCCAGATTACGGATTGATGCGTAAAAATCGGGTTTGATTTCCAGCGCTTGTTGATAATTTTGGATCGCGCTTTGATAATCTCCCAGTGAACGGTACATATCGCCAAGGCTATCGAATGGATTTGGTTGATCCGGCTCCATGGAGGCGTATTGTTGCAGCATTGCGACTGCCTGTTCATAATCGCCCATCATATAATAGGTGTAACCGAGTTGATTGTAAGCTGGTGCATAATCGGGGTTTTTTTTGATTAATTTCTTAAGCACGGTTACCGACTCGGGGTAGTTTTTCATCAATCGATGGGTTTTACCGACAATGAACAGGATGTGCTGATCGTTGGAATAATCTTTGATCGTTTGCTGATAGACTTTCATGGCGCCGGCGAAATTATTGTTTAAGATTTTTTCCCAGCCATTGATGTAGATCCATTCCAACGGTGTGGTAGTTCCGCTAAATTGCTTTGCTTTCTGGATTGCCTGTCGGGCTTCGGACAGCTTTCCTGCGCTTTCATAAGTACGCGAGAGGTAATAGTAGGCCATGGCAAATGTAGTGTCCAGTTGTATCGCTGCCATGAATTTGTCAATCGCTTCGTCTTCGAGAAATTTGTCAGCAAGTACGACACCCTGATGGAAAAGTTGACGCGCTTCGGGTGAGGATGTGGTAATTTGCAGCTGTTCATTTTCGCAAGATGAAAAAAGCAAGCAACATAGACAAACGCCCAGGAGTAAATAATAGTATTTTCGCATAACTTAACCCTCCTTAGTTTGTTTCTTATTTTAACGACTAATATTAACATATCAAAAAAAAGTGGTAAAGTCAAGTGAAAAATTTGATCAATAGTATGACCTCACTTACAGGTGGTTTTTACATTCGAAGGGTTTTGAACAAATTGGAGTGCGGCGCCTTTACAGGCTGTCCATGAACTCATAAAAATTCAAAAATTATATGTCATTGCGAGGAGCGAAGCGACCAGGCAATCTCTTTAATTATAGTGACTTATGTTATCCCGCTGAAGCGGGATCGCAAAGACATAAAAGCTAAAAAAAAATTAAGGTTCATAGACACGTTGTTTATGCGCCGCAAAGCATCGCATAAAAAAGGCGATGCACTCCTTTATCCGCCTGTAACTGAAGTTCTACAATCAATAGCGAATTGTGTTGAATTTGGAGATGTTGGCTGAAGAATGGAAGGGAGTTGCTGACTGTGTTATCGATGATAATTCAGAGATTTTTATAAAAAGACTTGCCATTTTTTGGAAAATAACTTATAATGATAGCTAACAATACTATTGCACAGTCTGACAGATTAGCCTCTAACTTTGGCCCAGATTTGGTGAAAATACAATAATTTTGAACACAATGAAAGTGAGGAAATTCAATGGAATTGATGGATGCGATAATGTCCCGCCGGAGTATTCGTAACTATGCTAAAAAGCCGCTGTCGGAACAGGATGTTCAGGATTTGCTAAAAGCAGCGATGGCGGCGCCTTCGGCAGGAAACTGTCAGCCCTGGCATTTTCTGGTGATTAATGATCACGCGGTTATGGATAAAATTCCCGAATTCCACCCGCATGCAAAGATGTTACACGATGCTTCGCTGGCAATCGCGGTCTGTTGGGACCGGGAAAAAGAACTGGCTGATGGCTACGGTATTCAGGACTGCGCTGCCGCTATTGAGAACATTCTGTTAGCAGCGCATGCAAAGGGATTGGGCGCGGTGTGGTTGGGGATTTTTCCCCGTGAGCAGCGAATTAATGCGCTCAAAAAATTGCTGGGATTGCCGGAGAACATCATGCCGCTATCGGTCGTGTCAATCGGATACCCGGCGGAAACCAAGCCGCCTGCAGACCGGTTTGATGAATCGAAAATTCATTACAATCGCTGGTGATCCGAGCTGTAATTTGTAATAAACCCGAATTTGGCCTTTGGTGAACCGCAGTTTTATGGTTGTCGCGGGTAAGATTTTTATCGAATGCTGTCATTGCGATCCTGCTTCAGCGGTAGAAGCAATCTCGCAACTATTAGCAAATTTTGAGAATGTTTCGTCATCCCACCGTAGGCGGCAATCCTCACAATGGCAGATGACATGCTGAAAAATTAACCCATAATGAATAAACACCCAAAAATAAGAAACAGCGATCTGCTGAAAAAATAATTGTAGTCTGTCCATTATTCTAATCAAACCGGAGGTGAATGAGTATGAATGAAATTGCTTTGATCGAAAAATCTTATGATTTAGCCCGAGAGAAATATGCGCAATTGGGAGTGGAGACTGAAGCTGCACTGGAACAATTGAGCAAAATTCCCATTTCACTAAATTGCTGGCAGGGCGATGATGTTGGGGGATTTGAGACTCCTGAAGCAGAATTAAGCGGCGGTGGGATTCAAGTAACGGGTAACTATCCGGGAAAAGCCAGGACAGCGGATGAGTTGAGAATGGACGCTGAAAAAGCATTTTCGTTTATCCCTGGAAATCATCGCTTCAACTTGCATGCGATCTATGGCGAGTTTGGTGGACAATTGGTCGATCGTGATGAAATTACTGCTGATCACTTTCGCGCTTGGATCGGGTGGGCGAAAAAAAATAATATCAAACTGGACTTTAACGCCACCTGTTTTTCTCATCCCAAAGCTAACGATGGTTTTACGCTGAGCAGCAAAGATCCGGCATTGCGACAATTCTGGATTGAACATGTCCAACGCTGCCGCGAGATCAGCGCCACCATGGGACGTGAATTGAACAGCCCGTGTATTCATAATCTGTGGATACCGGATGGAATGAAGGATATTCCTGTAGACCGCTGGGCTCATCGCCAGTTATTGAAAAAATCGCTGGATGAAATTTTTTCATCCCAATATTCAGCAACAGAAATGAAAGACGCGATCGAAAGCAAATTGTTCGGTCTCGGCAGCGAATCTTTTGTGGTGGGATCGCATGAGTTTTATCTGGGATATGCAATTGCGAACAAGAAAATGATCTGTTTTGATCTGGGGCATTTTCATCCCACCGAATCGGTCGCCGATAAAATTTCTGCCACGTTATTGTATGTGGATGAGCTGTTGTTTCACGTCAGCCGCGGTGTCCGTTGGGATAGCGATCACACTGTTGTTCTCAACGATGAGGTGAAAGCGGTGGCTGAAGAATTAGTGCGCGGAGAATTTCTGCCTCGCGTCAATGTTGCGCTCGACTTTTTTGATGCAACATTGAATCGAGTCGGCGCCTGGGTAGTTGGCGCACGCGCCACGTTGAAGGCGTTTTTGGTTGCACTGCTTGAACCCCACGCAAAATTGGTTGAAGCAGAGGAAAAATCTGACTACTTCGCCCGGCTGGCGTTGTTGGACGAGTTGAAAACCATGCCGTTTGGCGCGGTTTGGGATTATTATTGTTTGAAGAATGATGTGCCGGTCGGTGAAGAATTGATTTCGGCGGTTCATCGGTATGAGATGGATGTGTTAACAAAACGAGGATGATTATGCGGACGGTTGCGACCGTCCGCTACTTTGTTTTTTAATAAACTGGCTGCTATTGAGCTGGTTGTTCGTATTAAAGATGCGGAAAAATTAATAACTCCATCAAACATCATAACCTGACAAAAATGGATTTTATCGTCTGGGGCGCATCGAAACAGGTCTTGTTGCTGTTAAAATAGATGATGGAGATTCAATTGGATGTGCACAACAATCGAATAATAGGGGAGGAACATTTTTAGCATTGCATGGCATCGAGCATTTTCCCTTTTGGAAAAGATGCTATTGTCAACTTCAAAAGCGACTCACAAAAAAGCCAACACTCTGAGTTTCCTCACATCGAAATTAGCGCGAATCACTCCTTGAAATATTGCTAATCCGGAATAACAATGTAAAATGATGTTCTATAAAAAAAATAGACTGGTGAAATATTTTAGAAACTTTTAGTATCACAAGGCGTAATAGTATTAAATTTTTTCCAAAGTATACCGACCGTTCGGTATATAACTGTCTAATTAAAATTGCCCTGAAATTATGTGCTCTTGCTTAATCTCTGCTAAATTTATTCATCATCGAATTAGCGGTTTTTTTTAAGCGTTGGGAAACATATTTGTCAATGCTGCGTAGAAAAAATCATTTTTTTTACCAGTGGATTTACTTACCGTTATGTAGGATAAAAGAATGTCTGAATTACAAAGAATATTAAATGGTGATCAACAGACAAAAATTCGGATTTTTGAAGTGGCGGCGAAACTTTTTGCTGAAAAGGGTTACAATGGCTTGTCAATGAGAGAGATTTCTGAGATGTCAAAGGTTTCAAAGCCAACCATCTATTATTATTTTGGTAACAAAGAGGGAATTTTTAAAGAGTTGATTGAGGTTGGTATGAAATACGGGTCTGAAAAGACAGAGGAGATCATCGCTTCGGACATGCCGATCAAACAAAAGTTGATTAAACTTGTCCAGAATCGGTTTCAAGCCAGTTACAAGCATCCGGAGTTGGCGAAATTCTATCTGTCGGTTTTTGTTACCTCGGAAAATATTCCATTTATTGACGATTATCAGACGTTTGTTAAAAAGCACCGCAAGATGTTGATTGATATTATTCGCCAAGGTGTGGTAAGCGGTGAGTTTGGTCCCCGGACAAATCCTGAGCTCGCTGTTGAGATTATCGGTGCGGTGCTTGGCCATTTTATCAGACTGCAATTTAAAAGCAAAAAGCGAATTCTGACTGACGAGTTTGCTGAAGAAATTGTCGAACTGCTGTTCCGGGGCTTGAATGAATAGCTTTTTAGCTGATTTATCAATAACGCCGGAAATAATTTTATTGCTAATAATACCAAACAAAGCAAGTAATTGTTGAAAATGACAGTTAGTGTCTATCTGGAGGAGAATATGTTTTCATTCAAAAAATTATGGGTTATGGTTTTCATATTGATATTAGTTTCTGTTACAATTTATGCCCAGGAAAAAGTAACACTAACGCTGGAAAAAAGTGTTCAATCGGCGTTGGATAAAAATCCCCAGCTCAAAATTGCCGAAAAGGAGCTTTCCAAAGCCAGCGCCGCTGTTTGGTCGGCGTGGAGCAATGTTCTACCAAAGTTGGATGGATCGATCAATTTCCAACATGCCTGGGATATTCAGCAGCAGACTATTCCTAACTTTTTAAAACCCATGTTGGCTCCGTTGGCGCCTTATATGCCGGAACTGGAACAGATGCCCGATTATGTCACTATGTCGTTTGGATTGGAAAACACATTAAGGTATGGCGCCACAGTGACGCAACCGGTATTTTTAGGCGGCGCTGGCATCGCCGGTATTCAAATGGCAAATTCAGCTACACGAGTAGCCGAACAAAATCTTGAAGAGACGCGGCAGAGCCTGATTCTGAACACCACCCGGGCATTTTATGGTTGTTTGCTGGCAAAGAAGCTATTCCAGGTTCAGCAAGAAGCGTTAAACCAATCTGAAGCCAATCTTGAAATCGTGCAGAAAAAATTTAACGTTGGCGCCGCTTCCGGATTTGATAAAATGCGCGCCGAAGTCGAGGTCGCTAATTTAAAACCGGCTTTAATTTCAGCCAGGAATAATTACCAATCGGCATTGACCGCTCTTAAAAATATACTCGGACTGGAGCGCGGCGTTATGGTTGAAGTTGAAGGCGAATTTGAATATGCAGAAGATGAATTTACCAATTTGAGTTTATCAGAGCTCCAAAACATGGCGTTTCAAAAGCGTCCATTATTGAAGGCGCTCGAAGACCAAAAACGAATTACCCAAAAAGGCATTACCCTCGCGCGAAGTAACTTTATGCCCAAGCTATTTTTTCAAACCGATTATTCTTTTATGCTGATGCGCAATGATTATCACTTTCGTCACGCTGATGCCAGTAAGGGATTTACCTCAGCCATGAGTTTACAAATTCCGTTATTCCATGGATTCCAATCAGCAGCCCAGTATCAAAAGGCAAGACTGGATTACCGAATGATGCTGGATACTGAAAAGCAGGCTTATGACGGCATTGCGATGGAGGTGGAAGTCGCTTACAACGCATTTCGAGAGGCAAAACAAAAATATCTGTCAGCCGTGCAGACGGTGGATTTGGCAAAAGAGGCGCTGCGTTTGGCAACTATGATGTATGAAGAAGGCGCCAATACCCAGTTGGATGTTTTGAGTTCGCAACTGGCGCTCACTCAGGCGCGTCTTAATCATACAAATTCGATTTTTGAATATCAGAGTTCTCGTTATCAGTTAAGGAAGGTCGTTGGAGTACTCAAAGGAGTGCTTGATGATTAATTGTCTGGAAATTGAAATGAATAAACAAAAAAGAATTTTGGAAAGGGATTTAAAATGAAAAAGCAAATAATATCTCTGGCAGCAATTTCTGTTTTGATTTTTGCTCTGATCGCCGGATGTAGTAATATCGATGGATCCAAAGAGCAGGAAGAAACAATTAAAATTCCGGTAGAGACGATTTCGGTTTCTCGAAAAACAATCACCAAAGAAGTAACTTACATGGGCGATATCAGAGCCGAGCAGGACGTAAAGGTTTTCTCCAAAATTCCGGATCGTATCATCAGTTTTGAGAAAGATGAAGGCGACTACGTTCAAAAAGGTGAGGTTATCGCGCGGATCGAAGCGACAAAGATCGAACAGGCTGTTGTTCAGGCAAGGGCTGCCGTGGCGAGTGCAAAATCGCAATTAGCGAATTTGCAAGCTGAATTTCAGCGGGCGCAACGTCTAATTAAAGAAAATGCCATTAG
>DSAU01000284.1 GCA_011046315.1 bacterium | reverse complement strand
TTTAAGGAGTATTTGTCATGGGACAACAACAACTTTTGCTCATCGTACTGAGCGTCATTATCGTGGGTATTGCCGTGGTCGTCGGCATTAACATGTTCGGCGCCTCGGCAGTAGCAGCCAACCAGGACGCTGTTGTCAACGACTGTTTGAATATTGCTGCTAAAGCTCACCAATGGGCGATTAAACCTGCAGGTATGGGCGGCGGTGGTAATAGTTTTTCAAGCATTGATGTATCTGATCTGGGTATGCCGTTAAAATCAGCAACTGAAATTGAAACAGAAAACGGTACTTACACAATAGATGGCTCAGCTGGAACTTCATGTGCCGTCACAGGAACAGGCGTAACCCAAGATAGAGATGGTAAAGTGTGTGTGATTGAAACCAAAGTAGAACTCAAAGGTGGTAAAATCACAACAACTGTAAAAGACAGAAAATAGATCCAAGTTAAACAATGATCCAATTGATCAACATAGCACACAACTATTGGACAAGCTTCAATGATCAAACGTGCGGAACAGACGGCGCCGGTCATACTGATACGCAACCGGTAAAAGGACAACCAGCCACAGAAAATCAGACAGGCAACCGAAGTTTCCGCACGCCGGGTATCGAGCCCATGCAAACAGTTGTATGGGCTCGATAATTATCGAGTCAATTAGATGGGAGTGCGATGCCTTTACAGCGTGTGTATGAACTTTAAATTTTTTTAGTTTTAATGTGTTTGCGATCCCGCTTCAGCAGGAGAAGCAATCTTTGACATAACTCACTATAATTAAAGAGATTGCTTCGTCGCTTCGCTCCTCGCAATGACATGTATTTTTTGTTTTTTTATGAGTTCATGGACAGCCTGTTTATGCACTGCATCCCGCTGAAGCGGGAACTCCTGGCGATGTGCTCATTGATCAATAATTGAGATTTTATAATTTCATTATCTTTGAAGAAAGAATTATGACAGAATATCGCTACCACGGCATCAACCGTAACAAGCAACGGATCACCGGCTTTGTCAAAGCCAGGACCGGCAAAGATGCGCGGCAACGGGTGCAACTGCTGGCGCTGCAGCACAATTTTAGCGTCATCAGCATCCTGGCCAAGGCATCATTTGACTATCAGGTCCGTAAAAAAGACGGCGCCACCGTGAAGGGCAGCCAGGAGGCGTATTCCAAAGAAGAAGTGGAGATCGCGCTTCGCAAAATGGGTTACTATTCGTTCAAGGTACAGAAGCGCTGGTTCAATTTCAAATTCAAACCGCCCTATAGCGACGTGATTTCGTTCATTCGTCTCTCCGCCGACCTGCTCAAAGAGAAATTGCAGTTCGATGAAATTTTATCGCTGCTGGAACGGGACGTCAATAATGCGGCGATGAAGCGGGTCATCAAAGAGATCCACACCGATTTAAAAGACGGTAAAGACGGCGAGGAGGTCTTCAAGCGTCAGGAATCCTCACTGGGAAAATTCGCCGCCAAAATGCTGGGCGTGGCTTCCAAGAGCGGCAACATGGCTGAAGTGTATGAGAACACGGCAAAGTTTTTGGAGCGCAACTATCAATTCAAAAAGAACCTCAAAAGCGCGCTGCTGATGCCAACGGTTACATTGATTGTGTTGTTTTTAGCGGTGGTATTTTACATCGGCTACATCTTTCCCAAAACCGCGGAGCTGTTCGTCAAAGTCGGCGCTGAACTGCCGCCAATGACCAGCGCCAGCCTGGATCTGAGCCGCTTTCTGCAAAACAACATCGTCTGGCTGCTGATCGCCATGATCGCGCCGCTGCTGGTTTTCATCCGCTGGGCAATGACCAAAAAGGGACAGGTGATCGTGGGCAAAAACATCATTAAAGTGCCGATCATCGGCTCATTGATCCATAAAATGTCGATCGAGATCTTTTGCCGGGTGTTTCACTCGATGTACAGCGGGTCCGGCGAAAACATCGAGGTCATCCGCACCGCGGCTGAAGCCTGCCGCAATAAATATATGGAAAAACAAATCAAGGAGATTGCCATTCCGCTGATGATCCAGGAGGGAAAAAGTTTTATCGAAGCCCTGACCAAAACTGGCGTCTTCACCGAAAACGCATTGACCCGGCTGAACACCGGCGCCGAGTCCGGTACTCTAAAAAAGACCTCGCTGCAGGTGGCGAATTATTACGAGCGCGAGACCAGTTATCGCATGCAGACCATTATCGAAATGATTCAGGTGATCATTGCTTTCGTCATCATGGTGGTGATGACAGCATTGACCATCGTTTCATCGGAAACAGCAGTTGTTCAACCTAAACTACCGGGGATGTAGCCAATGCAACAGACCATGCAAATCCAAAATCCGATGATCGAAATGTTTCACCGGGAAAATGTTCTCGAGGAAAAGGACATTGAAAAACTGACCGACATTTTGAGCAAAAACAAAAGCCGGCGCAGTATTCGTGACATTTTGATCGAGGATCTGGGCTATGATCGACATAAGGTTTTCCAGGCATTCTGCAGGATCTACGCGTTCCGGGAAATCGATATTTCACGGGTGACCGTCTCCGATGGCTGGGTCGAATTTATCAACAATTTTTTGAACGAATTCGAGCCGACGGTGCGCGAACAATTTATTGAGAATAAAATCATACCGTTCGGCTACAGCGAAAAAAGCAAAGAGATTGTGATATTTCTGGTGCCCGATCCGGCTGATCGCAGTGTTGAGAAAATTATCGATAACGCCGGAATCAAGAAGTTTGAATTGGCTTACACCCGTTGGGGTGATTTGAACGAGCTGGTATCCAAGGTCGTTGCCAAAGAGAACGAATTTTTGAAACTGGTGCATGAAGCCGGTGACGAGCTTTCGCTGGATGACGATGGCGTTGATGATCAAACCATTGACGAAGACGAGCTCACCGCTGCCATCAATCAGAGCGTACTGGTCAATTTATTCGAAGCCTCGCTGATCGAGGCCGTGCATCAGGGCGCTAGCGATATTCACATCGTTCCCAAAGAGAACAATATCACCGAAATTAACTTCCGGATCGACGGCAAGCTCCGGGTGTGGCATAAAAAAGACAACATCAAACCCGAGGCGTTTCTGGCGGTGGTTAAAGACCGCACCCGCAATGTTGACCGGTTCGAGTGGGAGTCAGCCCAGGACGGATATATCCAACGGCGCATCGACCACTATCTGATCCGGTTTCGGGTGTCGATTTTGCCGATCGTTTCCACGGCTTACAACCGCAAATACGAGAGCGTGGTCATCCGGGTGCTGGATGACCGCAAGGTAATCACCAGCCTGGAGAAATTGGGCTTTGACTCGCAGGCGAAAACTGAATTTATCAAAGCCATAAAAAAACCGCAGGGCATGGTGATCCTTACCGGTCCCACTGGCAGCGGTAAGAGCACCACACTGGTGGCGGCGTTGAATCACGTGATGAATCCGGAGCTGAATGTGCTGACGGTTGAAGATCCGGTGGAATACAATATTGGCGGGGCGCGACAACTGAAAATAGGCCATAAGATGGACTTTGACCAGGCGATTCGTTCGATTTTGCGCCACGATCCCGATATTGTAATGGTCGGTGAGATTCGCGATGCCAAGACTGCAGAGATTGCCATTAAATTGGCAAACACCGGTCATTTAACGTTTTCATCGCTTCATACCAATGACGCTGCCAGCGTGTTGTCGCGTCTTTACAAAATGGGAATTGAAACGTTTCTGATCGCCAACGCCATCAACCTGGTGGTTGCGCAGCGCCTGGTGCGCCGGCTGTGCAAACACTGTAAAAAACCGATAGCCGAAGATGACCGGCTGATCGCCCTGTCGCTGGGATTCAAAGAGAGCGATCTGGAAAAGTCCACCATTTACCGAGCGGTTGGCTGTGATAAATGCAACAAAGGCTATTCCGGCAGAATCGGTATCTTTGAGGCGCTTCCTTTCAACAACGACATTCGGAGAATTATTCTCCAGGCAGCGAAAGAGCTTGATGAAGAAGCCATTCGCGAATGCGCCATAAAAAATGGAATGTTAACTTTACGACAGTCCGCTATGCTACAGGCGAAACAGGGTAATACCAGCCTGGATGAAGTGGCGGCAGTTACAACCGACTAAACCTGGGAGGATGCTATGTCAAAAGTGCTCATCGTCGACGACGATCCACTGACACTAACATACTGTAAAAAAATTCTCGAAAACAACAAATTCGAGACCGAAACCGCTGCTGACGCCTTTGAAGCGAATGATAAAGCCCGCGGCGGAAATTTTGATTTCATTATTGTTGATCTTGTGCTGCCGGGTCCGATGAACGGCATCGATGTGATCCAGAGCATACGATCATATTCTCCGCGGGTTACCATTGTTGCCTATTCCGGATTCAGCGACGAGGATATTACGGAAAAAGTACTTCATGCCGGCGCTAATACGTTTTTAAAAAAGCCGTTCAAACCGGACCAGCTTTTATCAGCGTTAAATTTTAAAAGATTGAAATTTGAATTACAGAATTGAGCGACCAATATAAATATTGAGACTCAAAGCCACTAAGGCTCACTGGGAAAAAATATGAACGACTTTATTCCAGGGTTATCTGAAACTCTAAAATCGGGATTTGATTAAAAATCGAATATTTAGTGTTTTAATGAAAACCGCCAAAAACTGTCATTGCGATCTGCCGAACGGCAGAGTCGTAGTCAAATTTTTTAAATTTTAAATCAAGAAACGACATTAATTCATGAAAGGTTATCAAATCAAAACCATCACACTAAATTGAAGAGGTTGGGAGAGAAAATGAGAAGAATACTCATAGTTGATGATGAAAAGGAGATGTGCAATGTACTATCGCAGTTTTTTCAAGCTGAAGGCTTTCAAGTCGATTTGGCGTATGACGCCTTTGATGCGTTGGCAAAAACCAAGTTAAACAAATATAAATATGTGCTGGTGGATTTGGTGTTACCGGGAAGCATGAACGGCATCGATATCATTCGCCGGGTAAAAAAACATTCGCCATCCACCAGAATAATCGCCTATTCCGGATTTTGTGATCTGGATATCACCGACCGGGTTATCAGCGCTGGCGCCAATAACTTTATCCCCAAACCATTTAAACAAAAGGAGCTTGCCAGATTGATGAGGTTATAAATGCTATTATTCTTATCATCCAGATTTTAACTTAACCCAAAGTGATTCAATTGCAGCCAGACGATAGGGATAATCATGAATTTGAAACTATCAAAAAATGAAGCAATGACTACTAATTCCATAACAATTGATTGCGGGAGACAACTATGGCTCGGATTTTAATTATTGATGATGAACAAGAAATGCGGGATATCACCGCTCAAATTTTCAAAATTGAAGGCTACGAAACCGACACAGCCGCCGACGCTGACGACGCATTCTTCAAAATTAAAAACAACAAATACGATTTTTTATTGGTGGATCTTGTGTTGCCCGGCAGGATGAACGGATTAGACATCATCAAAAAAGTCCGGAATATGCGGCCCAAAATTTTTATCTTCGCCTACTCCGGATTCAGCGGAGTTGACATTACCGAAAAAGTCATTCGCGCCGGAGCGGATAATTTTATTACCAAACCGTTTAGTCGCAAAGAACTGGTAGCGATGCTAAACCAGGCTCCACGGAACAGCATTGAAACCGAGGTTATGATTCGATAACTGACAGTCGCCCAATAATAAACCAGGAGAACGATCGAAATGATTAGCGGTCCTCTTAACAATTTATCAGATCTGCCGCCAGAAGAAGAACAAATGAACAGCATGTTAAAGTGGTGGAATTATGTTCGTTGGTTGTCAACCATTACTTTTCTGTCGGTCGGGATTATCCAGATGAGCCTCAGCGGCGCCTCGTTTTCAGTAACCGCATTCATCCTGACCCTGGTGGCAATCACACTGCTTAATATCGCTTATAGCTTGTGGATCAAAAATTTTAAATACAATTTGGTTTTCCCAATCATCCATAATTTCATGGATATCATCATCTTCTCACTGGCAATTTTTATGACCGGTGGTATTCACAGCCCGTTTTTGTGGGGGTATTTAATTCCGATTTTAACCTCCAGCATCACAATTGGTATCAGAGCCGGTTTCCTGGCTTCGATGTTCAGTGTGGTCGCTCTGCTCATCGTAGCATATTTCACCGATCAGGTTGCGCTATCGCCGGTAAATAATGCCGCCGCGTTAAATGTATATAAGTGGGACTCCAAAACTATTCTCTCATTTGTGTGTTTGTTCTTGATGGTTTATTTCATTTCCTCATTTCTGGCAAATACGCTGCGGGTTCAAAATAACCACTTAAAAAATCTTAATCTGGCGCTGCGCGAAAAAAATGAGATGATAGTGAATTCTCAAAAAAAGCTATTGGAAATGGAACGGCGCGACACAATTTATCAAACCGCGCTGACATTGCAGCATGAAATCAACAATCCATTGACAATTTTATCGTTGAACACCGAGATGCTGGCAAAGGAAACCGCGGGACTGCAAAACGAAAGATTGATTAAAATCACTGATTCGGTTCAGCGAATTGCCAGAATATTGGGGCAAATCCGGGTATTGCATTCGCAAACCATTAAAACGCGTGATGCACTCAGCGGCTGCAACATTATCGATCTTGAAAATATTGAATCAGTAAATATTGAGTAAAAAGATGGTAACCAGCATCATTGAAAAAATAATGGGCAACGTTCCCGACTATGCCACTGATATTGAACGGCAATTTCTGATCCGGCAGGAGATGAAAAAGCTGGGCCATGATAAAATTAACCTACTGAAAAATCAGGTCAACGAATATTTGATTTTCATGCGCAAAATTCAGGCATCGGATATTGAAATCGGCGGCAGTACGGCTCAGGGGTATATCTGGTACCGGGTTTATGGCAAAAAACAGCCGCGAACTGAATTGGGGCAGTTTTCATTGGATGCGACCAATGTTCTTTGTCAGAGCATTTTGAGCGACAAACAATGGGAACGGCTGATTGACTGGCGCGCCACCGATTTTTCACACGTGATCCAAAATAACGGCGCTATGCTGCGCTGGCGTTCCACTATCTATTTCGACATGGGACATCTGGCGCTAAACATGCGCGCCATCGCTGATAAAATATTTCCGTTTAACGCCCTCGGATTTAAGCCCGCTATCGCCAAACATCTTTCTTTGGGCCACGAAAAGCAGGGATTGATTTTGATCACCGGAATCACTGGCAGCGGTAAAAGTACCACCATGGACAGCATCATCGACGCCAACAATCAGAGCTTTGCCGGTCACATAGTGATCATCGGCGATCCCATTGAGCAGATTCATCTGTCGAAAAAATGTATCGTGCGCCATCGAGAACTGGGTCGCGATGTCCTTTCTTTCAAAGACGGAGCCATCCAGGCGCTGCGCCAGGACCCGGATATTATCGTTGTCGGTGAAATGCGGGATCCGGAAACGATTATGACCTGTCTGGAGATTACCGATACCGGGCATAAAGTCTTTTCCACTTTGCATACCAGCACTGCTGTCGAAACCATCGACCGGATTATCGCTGAATGTCCGGCAATCGAACAGGAGCGAATTCGCAACCGACTGGCCGACGTTTTAAAGGTGGTCGTGTCTCAAAAATTGGTTCCGACCCGGGAGGACAAATTAACCATGGCAAAAGAGGTATTGTTGGTGGATTCATCGGTGAAGGCAGCGATCCGTAATAATAATACTCATGAAATTTACCAGATGATTAGCGAACGCGGTCATCTGGGCATGACCACCATGGAGCAGGATCTGGTTCGGCTCTATCGCAATCGCATCATTTCAAAAGAAAGTGTTTATGATTACGCTAACAATAAAAAACGCGTTCATGAACTAATGCTTTCAGAATAACGATCGGATGACAAAATGGACAAATTGGTTTTAGGAATTTATTTAGATGGCTTAACCATAAACGCTGCACTGGTCAGACAGGATCAGGGATTTTTTCAGGTCGAAGCGCTGGAATCTTTTAAATTGTTCGACACGCTGGATAAATCTGAAAGCGACGATAAAAAAGCTGCAGCCGCAGATGGTAATGACCACGAAAATATTGAATTTGATGACAATGATGACCTGTTTGGTTATAATAGCGACATCGGCGCGGATCAGACTCATGATGTGGCTCAAGCCCGTGGCAATATTGATGTGATCATCGAAATGATGACTAAAATGGCGCCGCCCGGGATTCCGGTTGCCTTTAACTTGCTGGCGACTCAGGTCAATTATAAGGTGATTCAGGCCGAAGCAGAAAAATCCAAAGCAAAGCTCAAAAAATTGGTCTGGAATGAGCTGAGTGAAGAAGGTGCAGGACCGATTATTTCCCAAAACATTGGTCTCGCCGCTATCGATGAATCCTCATATTTGGGAATGGTTCACAAAGATTATCTGGTATTCTCCAGCTTGCTCAGCGAAGCGCTGAAGGTGGGTGGCAGGAAGTTTTCACCAATAATATTAATCGACACCATCGAATTTGCCCTGGCCGAGTATATAAACCGCACAGTAGATCTGACAACCGATGATCGGGCAGCAGTTGTATTGTTTTCGCAAAACTACACCAAGATCATGTTCCTGAAGGGTCACAAAATCGAAAATGTGCTGCCAACTATACACATCGGCGCCAGGTCGAGCAAAATCTGTGAGACTGCATTTTCGAAAATGCTGTACGAACTTGACTTCAAAGGCATAGATTCACCGCAGACTATTATTTTAGCAGGGGAAGTGGATCTGGTTCAGGCAGAGCCTTTTTTCAATGAACGATTTCCCAATCTCCGAATTATTAAATTAGAGACCGACGATACGCTGTTGGGCTTGAATGCCAAAGAATTTTCCGGGAGAACATCATCCTATAGCGTCGCAATTTCCCTGGCGCTTAAGGCAATGCAGCCGAAAAAAAATCGTCACTATAAAGAAAACTATTTACCGAAACAGATACGAGAAAAGCAGTCCGAATTCGTAGTCGCCTGGCACGGCTTCGCCATGTTGGGCATTGTTTTGTTGACCATGTTATTTCTTTTTATTCAAACCAACAAGATCAACAGCAAAATTAGCGAGCATAAAGTTGCCTTAAATCAAATTAACACTGAACTCGTTCTGTTAAAAAATGTCGAACATGACGTGGATAGCCTGCGTATGGAAATCAACAATATCGAAAGGGGGGCGGCGCTCATCGATTCACTCGGCGGCCAAACCACACGCTGGATGCCGTTGGTGGAAACGCTATCCGATGCAATGCAACAAGTGGGAAATTTTTCTATTAATAAAATCGAAACCGTTTCCAAACAGAAGATGATCGTGGCGATCAATTTATCAAGTTTGGAACAGGTCGCTTTGCTGGAACGGTTTATCCCCGGCAGCAAAGTACTGTCGGTAATCAATCAGAAATCAGAGGAAACAAGTGGTATGCTGCAACTGACGATTGAATGTGATGTAACAAACATGCAGCCGGGTAAAAATAAGCAATCCATGGTCATGGCAGCACAGGACTATTGAAGCAAATATGCAGACCATATTAAAAAATCGTTACGGCAGCAAAAAAGGGTAGTTTAGGCTATGAACAAATTACTTCGAAATACGGTGATCATTTCATCGCTGTGGGTGTTAACTTTAGTCATCGGTTTGGTGTACATTTACGGATTTCAAAAACGCAGCCTGTCCCAGGTGGAACAGGAGCAATTAAAAAAGTCATCACGACTCACCGAATTGAATGCACTGAAAAATGATCTCTCGGAACTGGAGAATTATTATTATGATTTACGCCAGATCAGTCTCAGATACAGAGGAACACTGGCTTCGTTCGTTTCTCCGGGCGAGACGTTTGATTATATTCGTCGTGAGTTGAAGACAATCAACTCATCGATTAAATTGAACATGGAATTTATGACCGAGGGCAGCTTTCAGAAAATGGTGAAGCGTACTTACGAACTGCGCGGAACGGGTAAATTTATCGATATTTATAAGTTACTCTGGTTTTTGGAGAACGGTCCGGTTTTCTACAGTCTGAATACCATATCAATTGATAAAGTTGCCAATACCAATCGACTCGACAATCAGACACTCGGCGTTGACGAAACCAGTTTTCAGGTGTCGATGTTCGGTTTTGATCGAAAAGAGGGACCCAAGATCACCGAGCTCAATCGCGATTTCGGACAACCTAAAGCTATCGCGAATTTATTTAACGATAGATTCAGCCCGAAACCAGTAAAACAAGAGCCGGTGAAAACTCAATATGCTGCTGCCACCCGGCAGGCTCCGCGGACTCAACCTGAAGCCAAGCCGCAGCCTGAAAATCCTGACGCACTACCGGAAATTACTTCCAACTGTGAGGTGCTGGCGGTTACGCCCTTTTCGGTGATGGTTCGCGATGCCAAAGGCAGAGTGCTCAAGCTGCGTAAGGGCGATAAAATTTTCGGCGGGGCGCTTTCCAATGTCAATGCACAAACCGGGGAAGCTGTTTTTACTTACAACCCGGCTTTTGGCTCGAAAACAATTGTACTTAGTCTAAAAAAATAGA
>DSAU01000102.1 GCA_011046315.1 bacterium | reverse complement strand
TTAAAACGGCTTTGGATATGTTTCGTTAATGCTGTAACCACCATGATGAATCATGGTGTTAGTTCAAAGAGGCATTGAAACAACACCACAATTCATTGTGGTGAAATAATCATCTCAAAACAGTTCTTTTAACCGCTTCAGCGGTTTATATTCACTCACCCTGTGATCGATTACAAAAAATCGGTACGGTTGCGGCAGCAATCCGTGCTTTTTACGTGTCATAACATAAAGACGATAAAAAATTTTAACACCATTTTCAGTTTTTGCCAATTTGACGATTACGCCACTCTGTTGAATTTCTTTATATTTCTCTTTATGTCGGTTTTGAGAAATTTATTGAACAGTTTATCCGGAGGGAGAGACAGTTCTAATATATGATTCTTATTTTGGTAATCGATGCAAAATTTGTCCTTGTCAAAATTATCAATTTCCTTTTTTACTTTGAGCAATATAGTAGAGACATTATGATTTTCAAGACTTTTAATCACTGCTTCAAATGTTATTTTTACTGCCTGGTTGTTGCAAGCCAAAATGTCCGAAAAGTCTGAAAACGGTAGAGAGACGAATCTTTTCCCGGTAAGTTTGCTCTTTACCAGGAAGAATGGCGCCACTGCTACTATCTCATTCTTATTATTTTTTAAAATGTAATAAAATGACTCGTAACCGAAAGTCGTTTCAATAAGGCTTTTCCACGAAGAATGGTGATAAATACTGGCGTTTTTATGCGCTAAAATAAAATTGTTCCATTTATTATCGTCATGAGAGTTAATTTTTTCTATCGTATACATTATTCAATTTGCTCTGAGATTCACAATAAATTTTTAGATTCGATTATAAGAAAACAATTTGATAACATTCGCCAGTAAAATCTAATTCATTTAATAAAATCTTACGCCAGATGGTGATAAAAGAAATTTCCATAGGCGCGAAACAGTGGCGCCGGAAGCTTTTTGCTTATTGAACGAGCCAAATTGTAAACGAACAAATTTTCCCGCGATGATTGCCTTTTGTTCTGTGTCAACGAAAAATGGAAAATTGGTAGATTATGAGTTTGCGTTCCCCAACGATTTTTATAGTTCATTAAGCCCTCATTGAAAATCGAGGTTCGACCGAAATCAAAGACCTGGTAGTTTTCATGCTTTGCGATCATAATGGCGTGCCAGTATAAAAACTGGCTCAAATGCAGATCGCGGTAGCTTTCCTCATAAGCAATAATTTCCGCATTGATCCGGTCCTTATATTTGAAAAATAACAAACCGCCGATAATATTATCATTCAATTCTGCTAATATTAAATCCAGTTGGTTCTGAGCAGTGAACCTCTCCCAAAGATTTATGATAAATTGCAGCGGTTGAGGCGGCAAACCAAATCGTTTTCTGGTTGTTAGATATAGCTCATAAAATTGTTCGATATCCGTCATTGTTGTTGCGTGGCGCAAACTCAAATCGCTATTCCCGGACTGACGGATGCGCTTTGTTACATTTCGACGATTAAAGGACAACTTCAATTCATCAAGACTTTTATCTAACATCAAAAAGTGTTGTTTATAGCTATCATCAATTTCAAATGGCGCGCCAGCGTTTTTTAAATATTGAGCTGCTTTGAACGCCCGTATTTGAATATGTTCGATTTTTTGTTTTTTGGCAAACTGAGATGCATGGTCTAATAACAGTTTTGCATGGTGATCATCAGAAACAAGCGGATCGCTGATCGTGCCAAAGGGGATGCTAATAAGTTCATTTCCCAACAGCCACCTTTTTACGATAAAAATTGGCAAACCGGCGATGATGTTTTGGTTTTCAACCAACGCGAAATAACTCCCGCGAACGTTGCGAAAACTTTTTTCGATGACTTTTTTCCACGAGCTCAGGTGGGTAATCCATCCGAATTGATGATGGCTCACAAATTGATCCCAACGAGGATCTTGTTCCGGGTTAATTTCGATTAAATCCATTTTATTTCTAATCTATTTAAATGGTGAATTTTCATGAGTTCAATTTTTTCGACCAGCGAAATGTGAAAAGACGACAGGTTCGAACTCGAAAAAGCTCCTGATAACCCAGCACCCGATGCATCCAGAGCGCCGGCAAATTTTTTGTTCTGAATGAACCAAATACCCGACGACATCCTTTTTGTCGAAGCGAACCCAGCGCAAATTTTAAAATATCATTGACAAGTCCGCTTCCTCTTTCATTATCGACGATAAACATATCAAACATGTAAGCTTCGTGGTCGGTTATCTGAAATCCGAACCACTGGAAATCTTTATGTTTTACCTCGGCTCCATTGCCGTGATTGATGATTCCCCATACATCACCGATAACCTGTGAATCCCGAAGCGCAGCGAATCCGATATATCCGTTTTTAAGATACTGCTGTATTTTTAACTGACGACTTTTAGATGAGAAAACCGGTTTAAGCTTATGATAGATCTCGCGATCAATTCCTACAAACATGACATCAAATTTTGTACCATCGATCGCGCTGCTGGAAAAATTTGACAAATCCTTTACACAGACAACAACATCCTGTTCGAGATAAATCATTTCACATATTTTAGAGAAAAAACCTGAAATACCCTGCTGTCGCACGGCTTCCCGAATTTGAATGAGCGTCAATTTTATTTTTGAAATCAATTTTGTTTACTCCTGATTCTGATGAAGTACTTTTTCAGGATTTTTAGCCAATATTTTGATAAGCCATTTTTCAATATCGAATTTTTGTCTTTGCAGTGCAAAATATAAACAGGTAATTTCCGACCAGATGTTGTAATATAAAGCATCGCTTCCGAAAACAATTCGATCTGCTGAAATAGAATTCAGCACCGTTTCTAAATTCGAAAGGCTCAATGCTGAAATGTCAACGCTTAAATTGACATGTTTAGCAAGCATTGTCTTCAAAATTGGTAGAACCCGGTCTCTAAATTCATCACTGCTATAATCGAATCCCGCAGCATGAGCAATAATTACGGGAGACGTTGTGATCGACCAATCAATCTTTTGTAAATTTTCAATACAGGCAAATTCTGCTGCCTGTTTGTTTGGCAGCAAAAAGTTTCGTCCCCCATGAATCACTACGGGTAGTCGGTGATGGTTACAAGCCTGGAGGATACTTTCAACTCTTTCAATTCCTTGTGACGTTTTAAGGTTGATTTCAGATATATTAGGATGAATTTTAACTGCCCGAACTTGATACCGCTGGATCTGTTCCTTCAAATATTGAGAAATTTTATTGTCTTCAATCTGGTTGGGTATGCTGCATGCAAAGATAAAATGCGCTTTATCGCTGAACAGTGTTATCATCGATTTCATCTGTTTTTCATAATCCTGAGATGAAGGACAGACCGGCAAAAGCAGCGCCTTATCAATAGCGCCCAGTTTCATTTGATCCAAAAAAACTGATGCACCGGTAAAGCGGTATTTTTTCTTCAACCACACCAATAAAAATTCAGGCCTTGTTTGCGATGTACGAATTTGATTGTGGATTACGCTATCCCTTAATTTTTCATCTTTGATTGCGGGCGGTTCATACGTAACTTTTCCCTGAGTCGATGTCCCATCTGAAGATACAACAGACTCGTCAAATTTACGGAAAATAATTTCAAACGGATGGGTATGCAGATCAAAAAAAGTATGATCGCTTTTTATTTCCCAAATATGCTGCAAAATTTTCTTTATTTCTGATGCTGAAAGGATCATTTTTCAAATTCCGATAATTTAGCAGCGAGCCGTTCTTTTGCCAATTCAGTCAATGCTTTTCGATCTAACTTGCCCCGCTCTGATCGGGGAATGCGATCAATTTGAAAGTAATTATTCGGCGCCATATAACGTGGCAGCCTGTCAACTAACATGCGTTTTATTTCTTCGAGGTTCGCCTGCGGGGATAATTCGACAAAGGCTACCAACTCATTTAATTCAAAAGATGCTGATCGAACAAGTACCACAGCAGCGTCATGCACTCCCGTTAATGTCGTCAGGGTGGTTTCGATCTCTGTCAGATCAATGCGATAACCCATAAATTTTACCTGATTGTCCTTTCGACCGATGAGTTCGAGAACTCCATCGTCGCTTTTTCTGACAATATCACCGCTGCGAAAAATTCGGTCTCCTTTTATACCTGAAATTGGATTGGTAATAAATACAGCCTCAGTGGCTGAGGCATCATTCCAATATCCAGCACTTACGCCACAGCCTCGAATGCAGAGCTCACCAGATTCAGCCGGCTGATTGTCCGTGTTTAAAACTATGATTTCCGTGTTGCGGCATGGTTTTCCGATGGGAATGGGTTCTGTGTCAGATGCCGGGATTTTCTGAAGGTGATGAAATACCGAGACGCCGGTCGCTTCAGTGGGCCCGTACATGTTGTAATATTGTTTTTCGGGGTAAGTTTCCATCCACTGGATCAGATATTTCTTGGCTAAAGCTTCGCCGCCAAACAGTACTTTTTTTAGAGAATTCAGTCTCCCTGGTTTGAGGCAACCACTGCGCGCCATATACATTAACAGAGAAGAGACACCTTTCCAGAGGTTTACACGATGCTTTTCGATTAACTGGATTAATTTTCCCGGAAACAAACAGCAAAGCTCGTCAGCCATTATCAACTTTGCACCGGCTTTGATCGTGGCAAAGATATCAAAGGTGGACATATCAAAAAAAAGGGGAGCAGTGTTCAATATGCAATCAGTTCTGCTGATCGAAAATGTTTCTACTGCCCAGTCGATATAATCCCTGACATTCAAATGCGAAATCATCACCCCTTTTGGTTTACCAGTTGAGCCTGAGGTGTACATAATGTATGCTAAATCGGTGTCCACATTTTGATAAAGGGGCTGCGCTTCAGAAAATGTTGGTGGCTTTTTGAAAAACTGGCTTTCGTTGTTGGTTAAAGGTGTAATGGTTATTGCTGAGTTTAATTTGAGTAAAAAAGTTGGCGGTAAAAACTGATTCGACCTCTTGAGCTTTTGCAAAGCTGAGCAGATTTCTCCACAGCAAATGGCGACTTTTGGTGTGCAATCTTGAAAAATATATCGAAGTCTTTCCACTGGAACGTCGAAATCCACTGGTATATAAATGGCATTGCTTTTCAATATCCCAAAAATTGCGATAATTGATTCAACTGATCTGTTACAAAAGACCATTACTCGATCCTGCCTGGAGACACCGACCTGCTCCAAATAATTTGCCAGTTGGTTGCAATATTTATTTAATTGAAAATAAGAAAGTTGCTGGCGACAATCCACAAGCGCGGTATTATCCGGAAATCGATCCGCAGCTTCGTCCAAGAAATGTTGTAAAAGATAAGCAGTCATTATAGGTTTGTTATAAGTTTGAAAGTTTGGCAATGATGTTTCGTTGAATTTCAGATGCGCCGGAAGATATCGTTGCTGCAAAACTGTTACGTACGTCGCGTTCGATTCCGGCTTCTTTCATATAGCCGTAAGCGCCATGTATTTGCAGCGCGTCGGCGCATATTTTTTTTAAACTTTCACTGAGGAAAACTTTTGCGATTGAGCTTTCCACAGTGGAGCGAATTTTTTGATCCTTCTGCCAGGCAGCTTTGTCGATAATGAGTTTGCCAAGCTCAATTTTTATTCGCATATCAGCAATTTTGCTGGAAACAGCTTGAAATTGACCGATGGGTTTTCCGAATTGATTTCTGGTTTTGGCATAGTTGACCGTTGTTTCGTAAATCCGTTGCATCACTCCCAGGTAGCAAGCTGCCATCAAAATTCTTTCCCATTCGATCATTTCGTTAAAAATGAACATACCCTGCCCCTCGTTTCCAACGATCTGCTCTGCTGGAATATCACAATTTTCAAAAATGAGTCCGCTGTTTTGCATGGTTCGCAGTCCCATTTTTTCCAGATTGGTCTCGCTTGAAAAGCCTGAAGTTTCTTTGGTTACAATAAAACAAGACAGATTTCTGAACGCCATCTGACTTTGCCCGGTTTTTGCTATGACAAGAACGATGTCGGCAATAGGTCCGTTGGTAATGTACATCTTAGTTCCATTCAGTCGATATCCATTCGGGTGGGGAATAGCTGTAGTTCGCATAGATCCGACATCCGAGCCGGCATCGCTTTCGGAAATAGCCTGTGCCGCAATTTTTTCACCGGAAATGATGGGTGGCAGATATTTCTCCTTTTGATTGTCTTTGCCGAATAGATGCAATTGCAAACCGCAGCATATTTGCGTAATAAGCGCCAACACCAGTCCGGTGTCCTGACAGCCATAGCTGAGCGCTCGGATACAGTTTACGGTTGTTGAAAGATCGGCATTGCCACCGCCATATTCTTCGGGAAAAGTAAGTCCACAGATTCCGATTTCAGCGCATTTATGCCATTCTCTTCGGTTAAATTCGCTGTTGGCGTCGCGTTGTTCAATTCCTTCATTTAATTCATTGCGGGCAAATTTAATGATATTATTTGCCAGTAAGTCCTGTTCATTTGTTGTCTTAAAATCCACAGCTTTGATCCCAGCTAATTGTTGTTAAGTCGGTTAAGTAACGCTCTAATGGCATCAATGGAGTGAAAGTTTTCCGGCATCAGTTCAGACTCGTCAATTTTTGCAGCAAATTTTGTTTCGATAAAAGTTAACAATTTCATTATCCCAAGAGAATCAATGATCCCGGATTCGATCAACTCTGTTTCGTCATCAATATCGACGGATCCTGTACCATTGATCAGCTCGGACAGGATAAACTGACGAACTTCTTCGGAAGTGTTCATGATCTCTACCTTTAGCTGTTGTTCAAATAGAGTTAAAAATTGGATGTTTTCTTGTTTATTGATTCAATGAAAAACTGTGCAATTTCTCCCGGTGGCGCATTCCAAAATTTTTGCTGGTATTTCGATCGTAAATATTTTAAAAAATCTTCATAATAACTAACCGGATATTCGCTTAATGTTTTTTTGCCATTAGCAAAGTACATATAATCCGGATGTGTGTTTAACAGAATCATACCGCCTTTTTCGGCAATCCAATCTGCTTTTTGCTGCCAAAGCTGGTTGTTTTTTTCCCTCATCAGAATAAATTGCGTAAAGTCTTGTACCAACGTATACGGCAATTCCACATAACCACGACTGCTGCCATTGTTTTCCACCCAAAACGGAAAAATCGTATCCACGCCATCGGACTGCGGTTCAAATGGATCGGTATCAAAAGTTGAGGCGTCGTAAATAATGTCCAGTTGGTGAAGCCAGTCCAGATTATGGTGCATCGCCGGAGAACGAAAACCGACCGCGTTCCAGGCTTTTAAATAGTGATTTATTTTTTCCGCGCGCTGCATAAATGTCTTTCTGGATTGATAAAGCTTACCATCGTGGTAAAGCCCATGAACTCCGACTTCGAAACCATTTTGAGTTAATTGGTTTCGGATTTTCTCCTGAACCGGATAGCGTTCAGGTACAAAATTAAACGACGAGCGAAAGCCAAGCTTGCTCTCCAATTCAGCCAAGGCCAGGCAGCGTTCCTGGCCGAATGCTGTTTCCACATCATGGGTTAGTACAACGGCGAATTTTTTACCTTGAGGCCAACCCGGCCAGAAATTTTTTGGCTTTGCGCTGCTATCTGAAATAGGCCAGCAGTGAGCATATTGTTGTCTTTTGCGAATAACAATTTGCCGTCGCAGAAATATCTGAATCGCCCTGGGCAGCAAAGGCTTGAGCAGATAGAAAATTTTTCGCCAAAAGCTATTAAATTTATCCGACATGTTTGTATAGCAAAGCCCCGGTTAATTTTAATAATGGTAGCGGCATTTTTTTAAAAACCGCATTATACCAGCCGCTCTCTTTATTGCGATCCTGAATAAATGAATTGGATTGGTAATCGTATTTATAATAGGGTACCCGTTTTTCGTCAGCGCCCCATGAAAGTTTATATTTACGAAGTCCCTCGTTGGCAATTTCAGTCTTGCCAAAATCAAGCTGCTCGAAATTTCTGCCACTGAAATGGGCGATAGCTTCCCACATCAGCAGATTATTGGCGCGGAGCGGCAGATGATCGATATCCGATGCCCCGTATTTATAGACAACCGATTTCTGAAAGTGAAAAAAAATGGCTGCGGCAATAATTTTGTTATGATAGGTCGCCTGTGCAATGACCCCGTGGTTTGTGCGGATGATATTGTTGAGTACATTTTGGAAAAATGATATTGGCTGCGGAGGGAGACCGTGCTTTTTTCGGGTGAGGCAATTCAAACGGTAAAAATCCTCCATCGCGGCTGTGGAATTGTCAAACCGTACTACGACTCCGTTTTTCCGGGCTTTGCGAATATTCCGCTGTGTGCTGCTCTTGAGATTTCGAAATAGTGTTTCCGGGTCGCCCAAATTTAACTGATGTTGGAAATATTGCCGGGAGGATAGCTGGTTTTTTAACAAAGTCTTTCCCCCGCGGATTTCCAGGCTACGCCATCCCCGTTGTTTTCCCAATTCAATCGCTTCTGAAATTGCGGGTTCAAAATCAATTGGATCGATAACGTAAGGATCGCAAAAGTCGGTGAACGGTAAAGACACACCGCGCCTCCCGGTTATTCGGCTGGAGATTTCCATCACCGGCAATAAAAAATGAATAGCTTCGCCCTGTCGCTGAACAAAATAAATCGGGCGATATTGATAGCTGTCATGTAACACGGCTGCCCACAGTGATGAGTAAAACAATGAAGGACGGTCTAATTGAGCAATGCGTTCATCCCATTGAGTCTCTTCCTGAGGGTCATAGATTTTCATGTCCAAATTTAGACTTCCCGGGTTTGGTCAATTCGTCTCAGTATCCGCGCCGGATTACCGGCGACGATGGAATTTGGCGGCACATCTTTGGTAACTACACTGCCGGCGCCGATCAGTGCATTTTCACCAACAGTAATCCCGGCTAAAATAGTGGCGCTGGAGCCGATTGAAACGTTTTTTTTAACCAGCGTCGGAATGCAAGCCCAATCGGCTTCTGTTTGTAATTCCCCCTCAATTGTGGTCGCTTTGGGGTAAGGATCGTTAATGAATGTTACATTATGTCCGATAAAAACATTATCTTCTATTGTAACTCCTTCGCAAATAAAACTATGGCTTGAGATTTTGCAATTTTTCCCGACTTTGGCTCCTTTTTGGATTTCCACAAAAGTCCCGATCCTGGTGTTATCTCCAATTTCACAGCCGTAGAGGTTCACAAAATTATAGAGCTGAACGTTGTTACCCAGTTTGACATCATCAGAAATTGACAGATATTTCATATTCGACTTCTTCTGTTTGTTTGGTCGGTTTATGATATTGAATGGTTTTGCGATTCCCCTTATCGCGTAGTGATCTGTTCCCGGCTTCAAGTATAGATACGACCCGCAATCCACTGTAACCATCACTGCGCGGTGTTTCCCCGGTTTTAACGCACTCGATAAAATGGGAGCATTCGGCGCGAAGCGGTTCGTAGTCATTGATTTTTGGAATGTAAATATCGCCATAGCGATAGGAAAAATGAAAATCTGCATAAGAATTATAATATGGTGGCGCTTCCACGCCTTTATCGTAGATGCGGATTTTTTCATTCTGCTCAATATCATCATATACCAGCATCTTCTGACTTCCGACTATGGTCAAGCGACGGATTTTGTCAGGATGAAGCCAGCTTTCATGCAAAAATGCAATGATGCCGTTTTCAAAATGCAATGTTATGGTAGCCACATCCTCGATTTTGGGATTAAAATGGGATTTTCCCTGAGCATTTATTGAGGATGGATATTTTTCCATTATATACATCAAAATAGACAGGTCATGAGGCGCTAAATCCCAAATCACATTAATGTCCGGCTGAAATAGCCCCAGATTGGCGCGGATGCAATTGATGTAAAAAATCTCCCCAAGTTCACCGCTTTGCACCAGTTCTTTGACCTGATTAACAGCGGCAGTGTACTCAAACGTGTGTCCCACCATTAATATGCGCTGCTTGCTTTCTGCGAGCGCGATCAACTCAAGGCATTGTTCGGTAGATGATGCCAGCGGTTTTTCTATCATCACATGTTTATTGTACTCTAAACATTTTTTAGCGATCTCAAAATGAGAATAAACCGGCGTCGCAATCGCAACCACATCAATGTCGCTATCTTCCAGAATATCCTGCAGCCTGTTAGTGGTTTGTAGATTGGGATAGAGTTTTGATATTCGATCGATTCTTTCGCTTTTTAAATCGCAACAGATTTTCATGTTGCTTTCAGGGATTTGCACAAAATTTCGAATTAAATTAGGACCCCAATAACCGCATCCTACAACCGCTACATTAATTTGATCCATGGGATGACCTTTCTCATTTTCTTTTTTTGATATATTTTTAATAAATCTAAAAATAAATCAGCAAAAAAGATGCCGATTTGGAATAAAAATTTTCATAAAAAGTATATAATACAGAAACATAACATTATTAAAAACATTGTTTATTGAAATTATACATTTCAGAATGGCGTGGATTTTTCAATTTCCCGAAGGATTCAAGACCACATTGATGGTGCCAAAAAGGATTT
>DSAU01000425.1 GCA_011046315.1 bacterium | reverse complement strand
TACTTGTTGTTATTTAACTTTTTTATTTGTCCTTTATTTACAATCTATTTCTTTGCGTGTTCTTTGCGCTTCTGTGTCTTTGCGTGAATTTTAATACGCTTTACCCAACCCGTGATCGGTTACAATTAATGAGATTTTTCTTGTTTTTTGGATCGGCGAAATCGTGTCGTCAAATCGCTTCAGGCTGAAATCGGAAAGCAAAAATTTAAGTTATTATTTTTGAAATATCATCCGCAACCAAAATAGTGAGATGCAAAATTAAAAATAGCAGCGCAGCAAGCAGGGGAGAAGAAGAGAAATGTTGACAATCTATTCTCCAAAGAAAAACATCAACGAAAGCGACATTGACACGGTCGCTTTCGTTGAAGTATTGCCCGGTTCTCAATGGCTTTCCGATTTTGTCAGTCAAAGATTTCACCGATGATTCTTATTGGTGCAAAATAAATATTACAGGTCGCGCAGCTTTATTGATTTCGAAAAAAATCCGCTTATCATTTAAAGCTGGCAATCGCATGATCCACAGTATCATAAGAGTCAAAGACAGTAATTAATTTAGTCATCATAAAAAGGCTGTTCACCTTTTCAGTTGCGCCGGCGATCTTCAATACGCCTTCTGCCTTCTGAACTGATGTGAGACAGGAGATAAGCGCGCCCAACCCCTGACTGTTGATCCACTTGACTTTGGAAAGATCAATCACAGCTTTTTTTATTCCTTTATTAATTATTGTTTTTACTTTATGATGGAGATCTTGAATCTCGTCTCCGGCCATTAATTTGCCGCTAATTTCAATCACAGCAATATCGTCAATGATTTTTTCTTTTACAGCCATGGTTTCCTCCTAAAAAAATAGCAAATTGTTAATATCGAGTTTTGATGATAGTGTTTATTAAAAGATTCTTGTGTGCATCCCGCTCAACACAGTCTCAAAGAATCGGGAATAAATAATTCAGATTCAATAAGTCGTACGGGGATATTTAATCGGTTACAATTTTAATGATTACAATATAATTGAAGGAATTCAAAATGTCAACAATAAAATTCATTTTCTTTATTTTATGATGCAATTTTAAGTTATGTTATTCTTACTTGATTTTTATGCAGAGAATATCTATATTGAAAAAAACGGAGGCGATAAAGATGAAAGATTATTTTGAGCTGACGCCACTACTCATTCAAAGAAACATTACCATTGCAACAGCGGAGTCTTGCACCGGCGGGCTAATCGCTAAAATGATCAGCGATGTTCCGGGCGCCTCGGCTGTTTTTGTGGGAGGGCTAGTTCCATACAGCAATAAAATGAAAAGCGATTGGCTGGGCGTCAGCGAGGACACACTCGAAAAATATGGCGCTGTTAGCGCCGAAACGGTTTCGCAAATGTTGGATGGATTAATTAAACAGTCAGGCGCCGACATCGGGATAGCAGTAAGCGGGATTGCCGGTCCGAGCGGCGGCGTCAAAGAAAAACCAGTGGGTACGGTATTTATAGGCGTGGTAAAAGATAAAAAAAAGAACATTAAAAAATATTTTTTCAGCGGATCAAGAGATGAAGTCAGAGAAAAAAGCGCCCGGGCTGCGTTGGTGTTGATCGAACAGGCTTTGGACTTTTAAAGAAAATATCGAACAGGGGATCGAACCATGGCTGAGTTGACGCGGAAATTGAACCTGGGACACATGTTGGCGATTATTGTGGGCACGGTTATCGGGTCCGGGGTTTTTATTACACTGCCGATTGTGGCTCGTGAAACCGGCAGTCCCAATCTGGCTGTTTTGGCATGGCTCATCGGCGGCATCATCTGGATTCCACAAATTCTGATTTTAGCAGAAATGGCAACGGCGTATCCGGAGCAGGGTTTTGGCTATCTTTACCTGCGCAAAGCCGGCAGCAAACCACTGGCGTTTCTTTATGTGTGGACGGTTTTTTGGACCAGCGATACCCCCTCGATCACGATCATCGCATTGAGCGCCAGTTCAGCGCTGTCCTATTTTTATTCGCCGCTGGACGGAACCGTCATTGGTAAATTGTTCGCTGCATTGTTGATCGCGTCTTTGACCTATGTTCATTACCGGAATGTGCGACATGGCGGCAATTTGCAGATCGTTCTGACGATTGTGAAAATTTCTCCGCTGGTGTTGTTGGCAATCATCGGACTGTTTTATCTCAAATCAGGCAACTTGTTTTTTACGCCTGTCGCTGAAAAAGCCTCAACCGGAGTGTTCACATTATTGGTCGCTGGCGTGGCAGCCAGCACCTGGTCCTACGCCGGATTTCCCAATATCCTGTATATGGCCGGGGAGGTACAGGATCCGCAGCGAAATTTGCCACGGGCGCTGATCGGCTCAACTGTGGGGATCACACTGGCGTATACGCTGATCGCACTGGCGACCGGCGCGATCGTCCCGCATGATAAGTTGTTAGCAGCAGTGGGTTCGTTTGCCAATCCGTTCCAATATTTGCCGATTTTTGCAGCCATTTCCGCATCCTTTTTAGCGATAGCCGCTTTCATATCCATGGTCGGCGCCACCAACGCCTGCATCATGGTTCAGCCGAGAATGCAATATGCTATTGCGCGAGATGGTCTGTTTTTTAAAGTTTTTGGCCACATCCATCCGAAATACGCCACCCCTGATTTTTCAATTCTGTTGCAATCCGGTCTGGCAATTCTGCTGATATTTGTCGGTAATATTGAGGCGTTGCTGGGGTATTTTACGTTGTCCTATTTATTGCAAAATGCGTTGGTTTATGGTGCCTTGTTCAAACTTCGCACCATTGAGGACTACCATCCCAGCTATCGCGCGCCGGCGTGGCGATTGATGACGGTTCTGGCGGTTGCTATCCAATTGTATCTCGCTTACGGTACCTTCATTGCCTATCCCACCGGCGGTGTGCTGGCAGCCGCTTTGATTATTGGCAGTGGATTGCCGATTTATTATTACTTTAAAAGTCGAGCCTGAATATAAGTATCGTGATGTGAGATTTATCTCGCAATACTGATTAATACTGCTGCACCTTTAAATGAATACTGTATTTTTTATCAAATGGCGATGCATAATCTAAACCGATACGCTTATAGGTTCCAGGAGGAATGCCAATATCTGCCAGGTATAAATCCCCGGTCTTCGCAGGTAAAAGCCCTGTCTTTGGCAATGCCAGCGTTATCGTCAAATCGGCGCGAATAAACTCTCCTGGCGTTTCTCCCGTGGAAGCATCCACACCCGAAGGCACATCCAGCGATAAGATGGGCGTTTTCGCCTGGTTTGCCCATCGGATCAGTTGTAAAATGACACCGGTTGGCGCGCCTTTTAAACTGTAACCAATTAACGCATCGATGATCAAATCATATTTTTCATTTTTGAATTGCTCGAGTCCGATGGTTTTGCCTGTCGTGTTTTGATAAATTTTGTGTTGAAATTGAGGCACAGAGCCGAGCCGGTCAGGATTTGCAAGACACAGCGTCACATTAGCATTTCGGTTCGCCAGATGACGGGCGGCGCAGATACCGCCGCCTCCGTTGCCGCCGGAACCTGCCAGAACAACAATTTTTGACTTGTTCCATCGATCGCCCAGCAGTTCCATTGCCAGTGAGGCCAGATTGCGGCCGGCGTTTTCCATCATCTGATAGAGATTGGGTCCCGTTTCTTCCATGGCGATGCGGTCGATCTCGCGCATCTGGCCAGCGGTGACCGCTGGCACTTCAATACCGGTTTCTGTAATAAAACGGATCATAATGATAGAAATTTATTTTAATCATTTTAGTAAAAACGACATTGCCGCCTTCGGATAAGATAGCTAGAAATAAAGCAGCTTTTTCAAGTAGCCGACGGTATCATTCGGTTTTAAATGGCCAAAGTCAGCGCCATATAGATCATATAGAACGACGCAAAGGTCGAGCTTTCTGCTCTTGTGATGGGTGTCTTTTTTGATGTGTTTTGGTTTTGCCCCTTTAGATTTTATTTTAGTTCCGAAAACCGGATGTGGCGTTGAACATCGTCATGCGGCTTGCCATCGATTAGAACATACGGATAAACAAAGTAATTCAGCGGCTCAGATTGGCCCATCGAAGGTATTCGAATGTCCCTGCCAATGGTGAATTGAATCCGGTGCGGATCCAGGCCACCGAAAAAATCATCCCATTTCTCCGGATGCTTGCTGGCTTCCGAAGCATCTATGGGCAGCCATCCCATGCCATCAATATAAAATTCAGCCCAGCAATGGTATCCGGGGATATTACCCTCGGTTGCGCCTTCCGGCACTGGAAACCCCATCACAAAACGCGCCGCTATGGCGCTGGCTCTCGCCATGCCGATGAACAAGGAATGGAAATCGGTGCAATTGCCTGAGCGTGCATCACAGGCATAGACCGCATCGCCGCGGCCCCAACCGGCACCGCTTTTGTCATAGGTGACCGTGCCGGCGACGTGGTCGTAGATAGCCCTGGCCTTTTCGAGAGGCGTCATGTCATCTCTCACTACCTTTTTCGCTTCGTCAGCAATTCTACCGTCAATCGGAACTAAATGATCCGGAGCAAGAAACCGTCGCCTGGCTTTTTCCGAAATCGTTGCAGATGGTTGGTCTTTTTCTTTCAGAAAGTGGTAGGCGGTTCTCGTTACTGAGAAATTCATCGAAACCGACAGGCTCTCGGGAATGCTGCCATTCGCCGCCACCTTGAGAAGGGGATTTTGATATTCTGGCCCGATCTCGAACGAATACGGATAGTCGCACCTGATTTCTAGGTTTGAGATATTTTGCCGGGAATCCGATTGGGGCACAGGCGCCCAAATGTCAACATGTTTGGCTTCGGGCGGGATGTTCTTCACGGTGAAAGCATAGGAGAACTGCATTTCCCTGGTCGCATAGCTTGTATGAGCCCGGGATTTTGAGCTATAAAAGTAAGCAGCAATGAAACTGATGATTATAAATAGCCCGCCCAATTTTAGATACTTTTGAAAATATTTTCTGTTCAAGCTGTATTTCCGCATGCGATAAATCTCAGACTTTGTTTAAGTGAAATGTCGATAGAGGGATTGGTGAAAGGAGTATTGGAGTGGCGGAGAATTCAAGTGTCATAGTGTTTTGTAGTCATCTCATCTAAATATCATCTGCCTATTACAGGCAGGCGTTTCAAGGACATTTGAACACTACAACACTGAAATATCGCAATGCTTCATTCCACTAATCCAATACTCCAATCGCACTATCCCATTCTTTGCATGAACTCTATTTACGCTTCCATACACCGCCTTCTTCCACCCAGCCATAGCGGGGCTTGCCGGCTTCTTTGTGGATCATAACCTCGCTGACCTTCAGCCCGGTGTCGGTGGCTTTCATGAAGAAATCGAGATCGTACATCTTGCCGTTTGTGGCTTTGAAGTCGCTGCAAGCGAAATAGAGTCCGTCACCTACCTCCGCCAGCTTATCCTGATGGACTTTGTCCAGTGTGAGCGCCAGCGGCGCCTTCGCCTGTGCGTCATACACAGTGAAATAGCCGCCTTTCAGAGCGCTATCCTTTTTAATGTAGCTCTCAATCGCTTCGGCCAATGCTTCCTTGGTCACGGTAACCGCTGCGCCTTTCGCCCCATCTTTGGGATGTTCTGCCGGATGTTCTTGTGCAAAAGCACCGCTTGCCAGCCCGAAAATCAGGAAAACTACCATACCGAGTAGCAAGCTCAATAAGCGTGTATTACTGTTCATAATTACCTCCATAATTTAAGGATGAAATAAATTTGGTCGGATTGTAACAAAACAATCCACCTTCTAGTTCGCCAACAATTCCGCCACCACTTCCCGACTCGAGGTGGGAAGCTGGCAGGCATAATTCTCACAAATATATGCGGTCGCTTTGCCGTTCAGCATGTGCATATTTTCGATAAAAGGAAGGTAAGAAGCCAGCGTTTCCTGCCCCGTGCCATCATCCGCCAGTAAAATGATCTTGTTCGGGATAAAACGCGAATGTACTTCTGCCAACAGCGTGTTCGTGTTTGCATCATCAGCTTTGCCGGCAATGATGATCTGTTTTGGTTTTGACAGACTAAAATCGAGCGCCACTAAAAACTGCGCCAGACCTTGCGGAGTTTTCAACATCTGTTCGCCAAAATAGGCAAGTGATTGGTCTGCCATTTCCCGCCATTGCCGGTTATCCGTCATTTGCGACAGGCGCAGGAGATTTAAAATGGCGATGGCATTCCCGCTCGGCTCGGCGCCGTCGTAGGACTCTTTGCTGCGGGTCAGGATAGTGGGATCGTTGCCGGATGTATCGAAATAACCTCCGTTTTCATAATCGTATAAAAGTTTATTTTGATGCTCGGTCATTTCAATGGCGGTTTTCAGCCAGCGAATATTCAGGGACGACTCGTACAAGTCCACAAGTCCCTGCACAAAAAAGGCGTAATCCTCCAGGTTGGCCTGATAGCGAGCTTCACCGTTCCGAAAGCGGCGAAGCAAGTCTTTTTTCTTTGCGTCATAAAGGTTCTTGAAAATGAATTCCCCTGCCTGTTCTGCGGCGACTAAATAGGTTGAATCGCCAAGCACCTGGTAAGCGCGGGCAAAAGCGGAGATCATCAACCCGTTCCAGGACACCAGGATCTTGTCATCAAGATGTGGCTTTGGGCGTTGTTCTCTGGCTCGAAACAATTTATCGCGGCACCGGGAAAGAACCGCTGCCAGTTCTTTTTCTGAAAGTTCAAATTTCTGCGCTGTTTCTGCCAGCGTATGGTCAATGAACAAAATATTTTCGCTAACAAATTCTTTGTGCGGATCGGATCGAACATTTCCATCCGTTTTTACGCCGTAAAAATAATTAAATACGTCTGCTTGATGAGCTGTCAAAATTTCATCGATCTCGCTTTTAATCCAGGTATAAAAAGCGCCCTCTTCTTTTTCTTCCGGCTTTGACAGATCAACCGCGCTTTCAGCATCTTCCGCGGAATAAAAACCACCTGCCGCGTGATTGATGTCGCGCTGAACATAGCGGAGAATATCACTCGCCACTTCGGCGTAAAAATTTTCCCGGGTAATTTGGTATGCCTCCAGGTAAGAAATGGTTAGCTGTGCCTGATCATAAAGCATTTTTTCAAAATGGGGAACATGCCAGCGGGGGTCGGTGGCATAGCGATGAAAGCCGCCGCCGATGTGATCGTACATCCCGCCTTTCGCCATCTGCTTTAGCGTTTCCAGCGACATCTCCAGCGCTTTCTGGTTGCCAGTTCTGCTATAGTAGCGCAGCAAAAAATTGAAAGCCACTGGCCGGGGAAATTTTGGCGCGCCACCGAATCCGCCATATTGTGAATCGTAGCTTCGGGAGAACGAATCGAACCCCCGTTCCAAAGCTGTCATACCAGCTCTGGTCGCCTTGACTTCCGGTTCGGCTATCTTTTCGAGATATTCATGAAGACGCAGACTGTTATCCACAATCTCCTGACGGCGGTTTGTCCATGCGTTATGGATTTCGGTCAGCAGAGCGGCAAAGCCGGGCCGGCCATACGCGGATTGCGGCGGGATATAGGTGGCGCCAAAAAACGGCGTGAGATCCGGCGTCAGGAACATGGACATGGGCCAACCGCCGCTGCCGGTCATAGCCTGAAGCGCCGTCATGTACACCCGGTCGATGTCAGGTCGTTCCTCACGATCGACTTTGATGCTCACCACATATTTATTCATCAAAGCGGCAATGGATTCATTCTCAAAAACCTCGCGCTCCATGACGTGACACCAGTAACAGGTGGAGTAACCAATAGAGAGAAAGATCGGTTTATCCTCTTTGCGGGCTTTTGCAAAAGCTTTTTCGCCCCAGGGATACCAGTCCACCGGGTTAAAGGCATGTTGCAGCAAGTAGGGGCTTTTTTCATTAATCAAGCGATTGGGAGTTTCGCCAGCAGCTAACTTGCGGGCGATCAATGCCGCAGCAGTATTTTCCTGCCTGCGCTGTCGCTTCAGCAGACCGTCCGGCGGGGCATTTTGCCCCTGGGCAGTCGCAGCATTTTTCGGCGGCAGCCCAGCTCCCAGATTAGTTATAGGGCGGTTATTTTGTTGCTTCCAGCCGCTTAATTCAATGATTTTATTTCTATCCATAAGTAAAATACCAGCAATCAACACCGCCGCAGCCAAAATAGCGCTGACGAGCAGGTTTTTATATTTACCGAATATAGCTTTCATTATCCAACCCTGGTTTATGGCTTTGGAAAATCGGCCCAGCTTGTATGGTTAATTAACCAAAGTTTTTCTGATTTCTGCCCGGATCTCGTCTTCCGTATTCGTTTTTACCAACTTGGAAAGTACCTTCATATCTTGCCGTTGAATCAGCAACATGAAGCCGGTCTTGGCGTTGTTCGCATGAAAAATATCACCGAGTCCCACCCAATTAGCGAATAGCTTCGACTGCTCTTTTGTAAAATCATCACTCAGATCCACGCGTGTAAACAGGATCGGTTCGCCGGCAAATTCTTTTTTTAACGCGTTGATCTTTGGTTCGAGTATCTTACAAGAACCACACCAGTCGGCATAAAACAGCAGCCCGATTACTTTGGGTATTTGCAACGGTTCTGTTTGATTACTCGAACCAGGTTGGACAATAGTGACACCCAATACCAGCAACAACGCGCACAGAATAAAACTACTTGACCGTTTCATAATTATAACTCCTTGTGTTAATGTCGTTCTTTCAACAAAATTCTGCATTACATTTTTAATTTTCTAAAACCTTAGCTTTTTTACCAGTTCCAAAACGTCCTGGTCCGATACCAGTGCATAAAGTAAATCTTGCTCCTCCCAGGCTATTAGCTGATAGCCTTTACCGTGACCGCTACAGAACACTTTTCCGTTACGGCCGATTTTTTCCGTGCCGGAAAGATCAATCCCTTTTCCACGCAGTATAAATAACGATATCCAATCATCTTCTTTCTGATAAAATGCCAATGCTAATCGTCGGTCGAATAAGTAGCACAAACGTCCTCCTACCAGTTGCTGGCTGGAAATTGATGGAATCCTGGCACTAAAATCGAGCCGGCTTCCAAACCAGCGGCTTAATTCCAGAGGATCGTCAGTCTTCAACTCGACGGTTTGTATGGCTAAACGGTTTCGGATATGGTCATCAATCAAGTCTTCCACAAAATTATTTTTTTCCGGTGGGCCAATGAATTGCTTGTGTAACAGCAAGGAGCCGGAAATAAGCGCCAATATCAGCGCCGCGGCAGCAATCCAGAATCGAGGGATTGACCATAATCCTCTTTTTTCACTCTGTTTTGAATTAAAACGGCGCCGGGCAATTGCCTGAAGAACATCCTCTCGCACGCTTGGCGGAGTTGGCACAGCACCTAATTTTTCTTTTAATAAGCGGCTCAGCGATTTTTGCTGTTCAATAAATGATTGACAACCGTTGCACTCCTGCAAATGGTTTTTGGCCTGCGCCAGCTCTGCGGTAAGAATTTGAATCCCGGCGCTCTCCAACAAAATTTTCCTTATTTTACCGCATGAATTACTCATTTTAGATACCCATGTTTGCTGGCATATTCCTTTAATTTATCTGCGAGAAGACTATGCCCACGATACAACCGAGAAGCAACTGTGCCAATTGGGATTTCCAAAATCCCGGCGATCTCACGATGGGAGAATTCTTCAATATCCGCCATAAAAATGACTTCACGAAATTCTGCTGGCAGAAAATCAAACGCAGTCTGAACTTCATCGCCGAACAATTGCTCAAAATGATCAGCGGACAGTTCATCGTTTGGTATTGTCAGTAGCTCTTCGTCCAATTCGATATCAACAATGGGCGGTTCTTTCTTTCGCCGGTAAGCATTAAGGTACTTGCGGTGAAGAATCTGAAACAGCCACGGTTTCATTTTATTTATTTCACGCAGTTGGCTGAATTTCTCAAAGGCTGTCAAACAACTCTCCTGTAAAAGCTCCCTTGCTTTTTCCTGGTTCTGAGTCAGGCGAAATGCAAGCCCATACAAGCTATCAAGATGCTGGGAAAGCAACTGCTCGAATGTTTCAGGTTCTTTGTGCTTCTGTTGTAGGGTGATCACCTGCATTGGCAAAATTGTTTAAACCTTTCTTCTCTTTATTAGTATGACACAAAACTTTGCTGATTTCTTCCCGAAAACTAATCGAAATTATGTTGCCAACCAATTGACTACCTTCAAACGATTGCCAAATTGGCAAATTAAGGGAAAGGATCGCCGATTGCGATTCGGAAATTTCAAAATCCAGTGCTACAGTTCCATCCACAAATATCCCTCCGGAATTCGGAGCTTTCTCCTTCTCCCAATAATCCGGAAGCTCTTTTAGAAATTTAAGCTTAAAGTAGGGAAAGACACCCCCGAATACTGCCTTTTGACGAATAGCCTGTAAATTCAGAAATATTTTGTGACCGGATCTAAAACCGGCTGAACTTTTGTTCAATGGAAATTTATAATTTGCTGAAGTTCCAACGTAATCGATCACAGGGTGAGTGAATATAAACCGCTGAAGCGGTTAAAAGAACTGTTTTGAGATGATTATTTCACCACAATAAATTGTGGTGTTGTTTCAATGCCTCTTTGAACTAACACC
>DSAU01000561.1 GCA_011046315.1 bacterium | reverse complement strand
GTCGAGAGCGGTCAGGCTTCATTAATCCATTTGTTACAGCGCACAATTCTATAGATTTTGTTCTCTATATTTGTCCCAAAGTTTAATAATGGCTGGTACATAATTTTGGGTTTCCGCCCACAAAATTCCGTCAGCCTTGTTATTTTTTATCCACAACGACGCCTGCTTTTCACCGCCATTGTAAGCCGCCAATCCGCCATCGATATCGTAGTACGAAATCAACGTGGAAAGATACCTTGTTCCCATGCGGATATTATAGATCGGATTGGTCAGCACCTCATTTTCATTGGTCCAGGTGATGTCTTCATAGCGCGCCAGATATGCGCCCGTCGCCGGCATAATCTGCATCAATCCAATTGCTCCCGCCGGAGAACGAACCTCCGGACTCCATGTTCCGGCGGACTCGTGCGTAATCGTAGCGCAAATAAGGTCGATATCCAGGTTGGTGTATTTTATGCTGGCAATGTATATTTCATTAGCAATCTCATATTTCATAACTGGCGTCAGGTCTTTATTGTACAGATCAATAATCGACATAATCCGCTTTATATGATACTGCCGCACGCTATCCACGCTCATCGCCGCTCGTAAATCCTGGAGCGCTCGTTCCATTTGAAGCATTTTTTCCCGTGTCTGGTCTGTCGTATCAAAATATTTATAGGTAAAACCTATAATGGTGATCGACATTAAAACTATCATGAGAATCTTGATCGGTATTCTCAAATGTCGGTACAAGGGATTTTCTTTTTTCATTTCGTTTCACTCCTCTCTATCCGAATTGCCGCGTGATATTTCCCGTGGCAAATGAAGCCGAGTTAATTGTTTAGTTTGAACGTTCATATTCGCAAAAGGTTTCTCTTGAATCACAATGTTTTCGCTTTTCGCTGACGAAACTGGTTTTCTTCATTACAAAAGATAAAACTTTTGGGTTTACTTGGTGTGACGCAAATCAACATTGTCAATATTTTTTGGCGTTCGATCTAAATGCTGATAATATTTCCGTTTTAACAGATGGACTGTTGTTGCGAATTAGATGGAAGCTGAATTTAAATGATTCATCTTTTACTGAATAGGCAACAATTTAATAGAACTTGATGACCCAGCCAATAACAGTTTACACTGAAAAAACCCATAATGAACTCCGGGAAACTGGCAGCATTGCTGTCATCAATGCTCTATTGTGTTGTTGGTTTTGGTTCCTCCGATTTGGGATTTAACATATTCTCCGGTTTTAAAATAGCATCCAGTTTTTTCTGGCTCAGATAACCTTTTTCAAGAACGATGTCATAAACTTTTCTTCCGGAACGCAAAGCCTCTTTGGCGATTTCAGTGGTTCTTTCATAATCCAGATATGGGTTTAAAGCCGTTGCCAGCCCGATGCTGCTTTCCAAATATTCACGCGCCTTTTCACGGTTTGCGGTAATTCCTTTGATGCAGCGCTCGGTTAAAACAATACTCGCCTGCCGCAGGTGATTGATACTGCTGAATAATGAGTATGCGATCAACGGTTCCATCACGTTCAGTTGAAGCTGGCCAGCTTCAGCCGCCATAGTGATTGCCACATCATATCCCACAACTTGATACGCAACCTGATTGACTACTTCCGGGATCACCGGATTGACTTTACCCGGCATAATGCTGCTGCCAGGTTGCATGGCCGGCAGGTTGATTTCATTCAACCCGGCTCTGGGACCGCTGGAAAGCAATCGTAAATCATTACACATTTTGCTCAATTTGATCGCGATCCTTTTTAACACCCCCGACAACTGAACATACGCGCCGGTGTCCTGCGTGGCTTCCACCAGATTGTCGGCAGTAGTCAGATCCAATCCGGTCGCTTGCAGCAAATATTTCAATGCAACTTCTGCATATCGCGGCGGTGCGTTCAAACCGGTTCCGATGGCAGTGGCGCCGAGGTTGATTTCTTTTAACAACTGCATGGCTTCCTGCAATCGCAACCGATCTTCCTGTACCATGGTGGCAAATGCGCCGAACTCCTGACCCAGCGTCATCGGAACCGCGTCCTGCAACTGTGTACGTCCTATTTTGATAACGTCAGCAAATTCATTGGCTTTTTCGGCAAACGCCTGTCTCAGCTCAGCCATAGCCTGAAGCAGCAAGCGAAGTGCAAAGATCAAACCAATGCGCATCGCTGTCGGATAAACGTCATTGGTGCTCTGACTTAAATTCACCTGATTGTTCGGATGCAGAAATCCATAATCACCGTAGGGTTTACCGAGCAATTCAAGCGCACGATTAGCAATGACCTCATTGGTGTTCATGTTGGTACTGGTGCCGGCGCCGCCTTGCAACACATCAACCACAAAAAATTCATGGTGCTGTCCCTGCTCTATTTCCTCACACGCCCGACAGATCGCGTCCGACCTTTGTTTGTCGAGCAATCCCAATTCATGATTTGCACGCGCCGCTGCCTTTTTCACCATTGCCAGTGATCGGATCAAATTGGGGAAAGTTCTGATCGGAATGCCGGTAATGGGAAAATTTTCCAAAGCTCGCTGAGTCTGAATTCCGTAAAGCGCATTTTCCGGCAGCTCTTTCTCGCCAAGCAAATCGTGTTCGACTCGAACCCGTTGCAGTGGAGTCAAGCCCTGTATTGTCGATAAACGCTGCGCCAGCAATCGACCCGCAGCCTCAGCTGCCTGCTGATAAATCGATGGATATTTCGACTTTAGTTGGAGAATGTGCTGTGTACTTAAAAACAGCAGTACCGCTTCCGGCTTGACCCTGGCTGAGGTCATGTGGGGTATCTCTCTTGAGAGCAAAATGCGTTCACCCAGCAACGTATTACCCCCCAGACGAGTCAACACTACGGGCTGATCACCGATGCCCTTTAAAATTTCTACCCCGCCCGCTACAATATAATAAACGCCCTGTCGCGGCATACTTTCGTGAAATAAAAATTCTCCATTTCGGTAACGTTTTGCTTGAGCCATCTTTGCAACAATTTTTAAATCCTGTTCGCTTAAATCATCAAAAATTGGGCAATGCTTCAGGCTCTCAATTTTTCGTTGAAGGCTCATTTGTTTCGAAGCCATTTTTTCCTCTATTATTGAAAAGTTCTGGTTCGTTAAACAATGATCAAAATCGGGCGCAGTGTCAAACTGCAACTGATCACGTTCCATCCGCTGAAAAAAAAAGCGAATGAACAATTCAGATAACGATTTCAGCAGTGATTTTTTTAAAAAACATCAAATATAATAAATAACTATCAGGAAGTCAACAACTTTTTACTGAACAAAGTATGATCTCAGTTACTGGTGGAATACTGATGCCATCGCTTGATGATTTGATTATTTGAGAGATGATAAAATTTTTAAATAGAGCCAGCTATTTCTAATATTATTACAAATAAAGCGATGGCATCAGTGTACGTCTCCACTGATGACTGATGTATTACAAAGCGCAATAAAAAAAACTTGATTTTAAGGAAAATTTTCCTTACAATTAATGTTTTAAAGCATGGAGGTTGTAAAGTTCGAATTATGATTTTTGACAGACTTGGTGAAATTGCAGCCGAACGTCCGCATGATTCCGCAATTTATTATTTGGACAACCGGATCAGTTTTAATCAGCTTAATGATATTATCGATAAATTGGCCTGTGGTTTGCACAGGATAGGAATTTCAAAAGGTGACCGGGTGGCGCTGGTCATGCCCAATTTTCCTCATTTTATTTTTAGTTATCTTGCTGTGTTGAAGCTGGGAGCAGTAATCGTTCCGATCAATTACATGTTAATGCCTGATGATTTGAATTTGGTTCTCAATGATGCAAAGCCGAAAGCGGTAATTTATTGGGAAGGATTTCGTGGCATACTATTAGATTTTTTTAAAACTTATTCGCAACCGGTTTTGAAACTTGTGCTGGGGCGCAAGAAGGAATTTGATTCGTATGAGCTAACCAAACTTATTGAATCCGGGGAACGCGAATCGATAGAAAACGTAAATCAGCAGGACGAGACTGCGGTTATTCAATACACCGCAGGGATTTCTGAGCCGCCGGTCGGCGCTGAACTCAGTTTTGGCTGTCTGGTTGAAAGGTCAAAACAATTTATTGATTTCTATCGCCTTTCTCCGATGGATGTGTTTGGCATTGTCCTGCCCCTGTTTATGGTATTTAACCAGAGCGCATTGTTGTTTAGCGCACTCTACTCAGGTTGCGCTGTTGTGCTTCAGCCGAAGCTGGACATGACACTGGTGGCAAAATCAATAGACGAACAGAAAATTTCGCTAATAATTGCCACCCCGAGTTTTTATAACAAGCTGGCTCGGATCGAAGCCGATAAATTCAACGGCGGCAGCTTGAAGTTTTGTATCGCGGTTCAAGCGCCGGTTACGGCAGAGGTTTCGGATGTTTTTGAGCGGAGGTTCAAATTTCCGCTGTCGAGCGGTTATGCGCTGACAGAAGCCGGCGGTATTGTTGCTGCCACACATCCTGTTTTTGAAAATGTTGTCGGCTCGGTTGGCGCGCCCTTTTCCGGTATTGATATGCGGATTCATGATCAACATGGCGAACAAGTTGCAACTGATGAGCTCGGTGAAATTGCAATCCGTAATAGTGGCTTGTTTAGCGGTTATTGGGGAAACGAACAGTTAACCGCTGCCCGTGTCCGAAATGGTTGGTTTTATCCCGGCGATTTGGGAAAACGAAATATGGACAACAGCATCAGTTTTATCGAGCGAAAATTGAATGTCATCGCAAAGAGCGGTTTTATGATTATCAGCAGCGAAATCGAACAGATTTTGCAGCAACACCCGAAGGTAAAAGAAGCAGCAGTGGTTTCAGTTCCGCACCCTAAACATAAAGAGGATGTCATGGCAGTCATCGTTGCTGAGGAGAACCAAACATTGACTGAACAGGAAATTTTCCAGTTTTGCCGTGAACAGTTTCCTGTTTATAAATGTCCGCAATCAATTAGATTTTTATCCGAGCTGCCCAGATCGCGAATGGGAAAGGTGTTAAAAAGATTATTAAAAAGTGAAATAAATTATACCCAGCAATCATAAAATAAAGACCAGAACTTAAGGAGGTTTTAAGTGAAAGAATATTCTGTCGATACTATCAGAAATATTGGACTGGTAGGTCATAGCGGCGCTGGTAAGACAATGTTGGCTGAGGCGATGCTATTTGCTGCTAAGGAAACCAACCGGTTCGGATCAGTCGATGATGGGACAACAGTGTCCGATTATAGCAGTGATGAGATTGAGCGAAAAATATCCATCGGATGCTCGTTAATGAGTTTTGAGTGGCAAAACTGCAAAATTAATCTGCTTGATATGCCCGGTTATTTTGATTTCGTGGGCGAGGTGATCTGCGGATTGCGCGCATCGGATTTGGCTGTTGTATTATTAAACAGCACGTCTGGAGTAGAAGTCGGAACCGATATTGTATGGGATTTTTTGAACGATCAGCAAATTCCACGGATACTTTTTGTGAATCATGGCGATAAAGAACATGCCAATTTTGATAAAGCGCTGGCAGACGCACAGCAGTTTTTCGGCAACGGTGTGGTAGCGCTTAATTTTCCACTGAATCAGGGCGAAAATTTCAACTCGGTCATTGATGTGTTGCGGATGAAAAAACTTGTCTTTGAAACAGATGGCAGTGGAAACTACAAGACCGAGGATATTCCTGCTGAGTTGATGAGCAAGGCTGAAGAGCTGCGCACGCAATTCATTGAAAAAGTTGCTGAATCCGATGATGAAATTTTAGAGAAATATTTTGACGCGGGTGAATTAACGAATGAAGATATTGCCAAAGGTTTGAAAATCGGTATCATTAATCGATCGATTTTTCCGGTTTTGTGCGGTTCAGCTAAGAAAAATATCGGCGCTAATTTATTGCTGGATTTTGTTGCGGAATATGGACCATCGCCAATTGACTTGTCGCCTGTTATCGCTGATGTCAACGGAGCAGAGATTGAGCTTCCGGTGGACCGCGGTGATTTTGCCGGAGTTTGTTTTAAAACTTTATCAGAACTTCATATCGGTGAATTGTCATTGATTCGTGTCTATTCCGGCGCTCTGAAAACCGGCGATGAAATTCTCAACACAACCCGAGGCTCGTCAGAAAAAGTTGGTCAAATTTATTCTTTGGTCGGTAAAAATCGAAAAGATGTTGGGCTGCTAAAAGCTGGAGATATCGGCGCATTGGTTAAATTGAAAGACACCCATACCGGCGATTCCCTGTCCGCTAAAAAGAACAAAATAAAATTCAAACCGATTGAGTTCCCTTCGCCAGTAGTTGAGATGGCTATAAACCCGAGAGCAAAAGGAGACGAAGAGAAAATTTCTAACGGTTTGCACACCTTAAATGAGATCGATCCCAGTTTTAAAATTACCATTGATGCGGAAGTAAAACAGACGGTGATTGCGGGGCAGGGTGAAGTTCATCTGGCGGTAATCATCCAGCGGTTGAAAGATCGTTTTGGTGTGGATGTGGATCGCAAAAAACCGAAGATCCCTTATCGGGAAACCATTACCATCAATGCAGATGAAAAATATCGACACAAAAAGCAGTCGGGTGGCGCGGGTCAGTTCGCCGAAGTCTGGATGCGAATCGAACCTTTGCCACGAGGCAGCGGATTTGAGTTTGCCAGCGCAGTGGTTGGCGGCTCGATTTCATCGGTTTTTATTCCTTCCATTGAAAAAGGTGTTCGCCAGGTTCTTTCTGAGGGTGCAATTGCAGGCTATCAGATCGTCGATGTCAAGGCAATTGTTTATGACGGCAAAGAACACCCGGTGGATTCAAAAGATATCGCCTTTCAAATTGCCGGCAGAGAGGTGTTTAAAATGGCGATCAAAAATGCCAAACCGATTTTGTTGGAGCCGATTTACACCGTTGAGGTGCGCTGCCCGGAAGACAACATGGGTGATATTATGGGAGATATCTCAACTCGCAGAGGTAAAATATTGGGAATGGAAGCGTCGGGTCGTTTTCAAGTGGTTCGAGCGCAAATTCCGCTGGCGGAATTGTACGACTATTCGACGTCGTTGCGTTCAATGACTCAGGGACGGGCAACCTACACTCGGGAATTTTCTCATTATGAGTTGCTTCCCAAAGATCTCGAGGCTAAAGTTACTGCTGAATATCAGGAAGAAAAGGAAAAATAATTATCTTCTGACTTTAAATTCAAAAGGGCGCGCCGCTTTTTGTTTAGCGCCCTTTTTCATTTCTTTAGGAGGATGTATGGAAATATTATGGGCGCCCTGGAGAATTCAATATATTGAGCGTCCCAAACAACAAGATGAAGGATGTATTTTTTGTGACAATCCTGCAAAAGATGATGATCAAAAAAATTTAATTCTCTATCGCGGAAACACCTGTTTTGTTGTAATGAATCGTTATCCCTACAATAACGCCCATTTGCTGGTTGTCCCTTATCGCCACATTGGCAATTTTGCTGAGTTTGATGCAACCGAACGGCTGGAATTGATGAATTTATTGGTAGATTGCCAGAGAATTCTTGAACGATCACTATCTCCGCATGGCTATAATATTGGCATGAATCTGGGAAAAGCCGCCGGCGCTGGCATTGAGCAACATCTGCATTTCCACATTGTCCCACGTTGGAATGGCGATACCAATTTTATGCCAGTGATCGCTAATACCGATGTGATTTCTGAGGGCTTGGAACATACCTGGCAGCGATTGCGTCAAGATTTTTCACAACTGAAATAATTGAAGGCTTGTCGCAAAAAAAAGCGCGCACCAATTTTTGATATTTAAGTCATTTAACAATCCGAACATGAACGGCGCGGTCACCACGGTAATCCGACTTGACATCAAAAGCCACCCGCTGATCTTCGCGTAACTTTTTTTCTTTGACTGTAATATCAAGATCGCTGACGTGGACGAACAGTTCATCATCTTCATCAGTCAGGATAAATCCAAAGCCTTTTGAGTTATCCCACATTTTCACATAACCATATTTCATGAAATTTACCTCATCGGGTTAAAAATTATTCCTGATAAAATCTACTGCGTTTTGAAATATTTTTTTGCCGTCAGCTTCGCTTTTAAGCCCTTCACGGGTCCATCGTGGATGTTGCAGCGGGTGAAAATGGCGTTCGGGATGCGGCATCAGTCCGAAGATTCTACCCGTAACATCGCAAATGCCGGCAATGTTCTCGATAGACCCGTTGGGATTCCATGGATATTTTGCAGGCTTACCAATGGAATCTACATACTTAAATACAATTTGGTCATTGGCTTTGAGTGCATTCAGGACCGTGTGGTTGGCCGGAATAAAATTTCCCTCGGCATGAGCAACCGGGTAATAGACAATGTGGTCAACCCCATGGGTGAAGATACATTTCCGGCTCACTGGTTTCAGGTAAATCCAGCGGTCTTCAAATTTGCCGGATTCGTTGTCGGTGAGAGTAACCTGTTGTTCGCCGTTTATAGCCGATGCGTCCGGGAGCAGACCCGCCTTTACCAGCACTTGAAAGCCGTTACAAATACCGATGATCAATTTGCCATCGCTGACAAATTGCTTCAAATCCTGCTTTAATTTATATTTGAGCTCATTCGCCAGGATTTTTCCCGCAGAAATATCATCGCCGTAAGTAAATCCGCCGGGAAGCGCCAGGATATGAAAATCGTTCAATCGGGTGTTGTGCGAAACGATCTGATTAATGTGTGCCAGATCCACTTCACTGCCCACGCTTCGGAATGCGTGCACTGTTTCATAATCACAATTTGAGCCGGCAGTGCGAATCACTAATGTTTTAACGATCTTCATGATGTTATCCTTGTTTGAGATTACCAGCGAAGCGGCTTTTGCCAGGCTTCTTTCAGTTCTTCCACATTAACACGAATAATCCGTTTTTGAACCAGTCCGTTGATTTGAAAAATTTTATCGGGTCGAAGCGAACCGATGCAAGCTATGGGGAGGCTGTTGAATAATTGTTCGAATGGTTGTTGATTTTCCGGGGCAATTTCCACGATAAATCTGGAGCTGGATTCAGAGAATAAAAGTTTATCATCACGTTGTAAATTATCTGACGAAGGAACTTTCGAGAGCTCGATGCTCATTCCCAAGCCGCCGGCGAACGCCATTTCTGCGGCAGCTACTGCCAGCCCACCTTCGGAACAATCGTGGCACGACATTATCAGTCGCTGATCCGTGGCACGGCTCAATGCGGTCATGATTAATTTTCCGCTATGAGCGTCAACAGCGGGTACGCGATTGCTTTGAACGCCCAGCAGATCGTAGTAATGCGAACCACCCAATTCATCTTTGGTGTCGCCGATAATGTAAATCAAATTGCCCGCCTGTTTAGCGTCCATGGACACCGCTTTGGTCACGTCGTCGATGATGCCGATAGCTGAAATCAACAAAGTCGGTGGAATGGCAATCGATGTGTCGCCGACCTGGTATTCGTTGTTCAGACTGTCCTTTCCGGATATGAAAGGCGTCTCATAAATTTTTGCAATATCATAACATGCCTGCGCCGCTCTCACCAGGCTGCCAAGCCGGTCAGGTTTGTCTGTGTTGCCCCAGCAAAAGTTATCCAACAGTGCGATTCGGTCAAGGCTACCGCCAACCGAGATGATTTGCCGGATCGCTTCGTCAATCGCCGCCGCAGCCATGGCATAAGGGTCTATCAACCCATATTTCGGATTACAGCCGTTGGAAATGATGATCCCTTTTTGTGAGTCCAGTACCGGGCGCACAATGCTCGCATCGCCGGGACCGTCGTTATCCACCCCCACCAGCGGCTTTAGTACGCTGCCGCCCTGAACTTCGTGGTCATACTGTCGAATTACCCACTCCTTGCTGCAAACGTTCCAGGATGAGAGAATTTTTTTTAAAACATCGGTCAGATTTTCTGGTGGATCGAAAACCGGTTGTTTTAAGTTCGGTTTTTCCCAACTGGCTTTGCGGGTTAATTGCGGAACCCCGTCGTGCAGAAATTTCATTTCCAGATCCGCCACCTGAGCGCCCTGATACTTTAATCGGAGCCGGTTGGTGTTGGTTACTTTGCCGATCACGGTAGCTTCAACATTTTCGGCAGCGAAAAGGTCAAGTATTTGTTGTTCCTTCTCCGGCCGGACAATGATTACCATTCGCTCCTGTGATTCGGAAATCCATATTTCAGTATAGCTTAATCCGTCATATTTAAGCGGTGCTTTTTCCAGGTCCACTTCAGCGCCAAAGTCCTGACAAATTTCCCCCACTGCGGAAGATAATCCTCCTGCGCCGCAATCGGTGATCGCGGTGTAAAATTTTTTATCACGCGCCTGCAACAGAGTGTCCGTCATCTTTTTTTCAGTGATCGGATCGCCGATTTGAACAGCGCCGCTGGAAACTACTTCCGATTCAGTGGTTAGTTCGCCTGAGGAAAAAGTAGCGCCGTGGATGCCATCGCGTCCGGTTCTACCGCCGACCACCAGAATCAGGTCTCCGGGCTCAATTTTTTTTTCAGTTGAATTTTTTGGCATCAAGCCCACATTACCGCAAAACACTAACGGATTGCCCACGTAGCGCTCATCGAAAAATAGCGCGCCGTTTACAGTAGGAATTCCCATCCGGTTGCCATAATCGCGGACACCGGCGTGAACACCAATAAAAATCCGTTTGGGATGC
>DSAU01000501.1 GCA_011046315.1 bacterium | reverse complement strand
CTCGATACCCGGCGTTCGGTAACTTTGCAACCGATAGTCAATAAATAAATTTTCCAATCTGCGTTCAATACCAACTGCCTTATCATGATCGTCATTAAGCAAGTACATGGCGGAGTCTTGCTGCTCGCTCATAAAATCAATGTCCAAATAATTGCTTCCGCGATTCAAAGCCATGATTTCTGCTGCCATGATAGATTCGATATGATTGGCAATCATTAGCGGCGTTGATGTGACAAAATAATGGCGATTCATTCCCAGCTTGCAGCAGAAATTGTAGATCGCGTTGCGAATCTTGTCGTGGGAAAAATTCCTTTTTTGAACAATGGTTTGCTCAATTTGCTTAACATCCTCGATGGACAATCCGGTGTGTTTCGAAGCTTCAACATAAAGGTCCATAGCATCTCTCCAAGGTTTTAGTTTATAGTAGTTTATTTCAATTATTATTTATTCGATTGTTGTGACCGCTTTCGGTAAATTGGAATCCATTTTTCAACTAAATCAGCAAGGCTTTTCGTCAATTCATAGCCGGCGCCGTGTATCGGACGGAATTCTTCAGCCAATTCCGGAAAACCTTTTCGATCCAGCCAGTATGAGAAAATGTCGTTATCAGATAGAAACTGAATTTTATCAGTTTCAATTGTTCTTAATAATTTCAGCAAATCCTCAAGGCTGAAAATGCGGTTTCCATTTATGATCAATGGTGATTTTTGGGTGCGCTCGATCTCAGCGGTGATGGCTTGCTTTAAAATATTGAGCATTTTTTTTCCGGTTGCTCGTTTTGGTCTGAGCTCATCGCCCAGATCCCTGAATCCGTGCATATAGAGCCAGGTGGAGAAATATTCTTTCCGACCATATTTTTCCAGTAGTTTTCTCAGTTGTTTAGATTCAAGAGAGTTGTCCTCAGCTTCAATAATTAATTTCAGCAATTGATGAATATTCGACACCCGGTAACGTATGGCGCCCTTTTCATCACGGATGATAAAATCGCCCATGCCCGTATAATCATGGATATATTCCTGAAGCGCTTGCAAACTGCCCGAGTCGCCCTTGGGAATAACAAAGGCAAAATTTTTGTAATGATTTCCTTCCTCGGCTTTAGAGGCAATTAATATTGGAATTCGGGGGAAATATTTTTTGATAAGTTCTACGATGGCTTGACCGGCTTTAATGCTCAACTTGTTATCAATGGGGAAATACATGTCGGTAATGACGCACACGATATCATCCCCGTGTCCATTGGATAGATAGTTTTGTTGATCGATCTCTGAAGGATCACTAAGGTTAAAAATAAAATTAAGGGTTTCTTCATAGGTTCGTGTGAGCATAACATCGGCGCGTTGCCCGATGATGTTGTAGAGCACCGGTAAAAATTGGGAGAACCAGCGCGGTTCATCATCGATGACCAAAAAAATGTAACGTCGCGCAGTGGAATATTTTTGAATGTTCAATCGGTCTTCTGCCGAGCGCACCACAGCGGTGATGATGGTTTCCGGTAAAAACTCATGGTGGTTTACGGCAAAGATCAGATCTGCTTTTGCCACATAGGGAAATTTTGCCTCAGCCGCCGCCGGCGGGGAACAATGGATAAATTCGTTTGCCGACAACAACACCAACACTGCATCAACATTATATGCCCGGATACGTTGTGTGTTAACCAGCGTCATCGCGGTATCATCAAAAATAAAAACCGTAGGTTGGTCTGATTGATAGTTTGAAGCTGAAAACGGATCGGTTAAAATTTGCACGTTGATCCACGGCATGTAGCTTTTAATTTTTTGGCTCGAATCCCGTATGTGCTCATCAGCAGAAAAAATTACCACATTGTTCATCTTAACCGGATTAATAATTCTGGGAGTGAAACCCAGATTGGTAAGATTTTGTTTAAAATTTTCGGTTATACGTTTTGTTTGTGGCATAATGGTATCGTTATTGGCTAATAATTATGCATTTTTGATTTATTGAATCTGCATATATCGAAACACGATCCGGGAATTCAAGCGTGTAAATAGGCTGATCTGTTTGCGGCGGTGAAAAGAACCAGGGGTCAATGAAATCCTGATCCGGCGCAATAAAACCGTAAATAACATTGTTGCTCATCAAATTGGTTAAGAAATGAGTTCCTTGTGTGCCATACATACGGGTTTGTAGCCGTTTCTGTTCCTCATCGTGACCGCGTTGAATCATGTATAAAAAATGGCTGCCGTATATCCCACCGGTTCGCGATTCTGTTTCATGAACCGGTTCTGATCGACCGGCAATATCCACGCCGTATTCAAAAATGGCTGCGGCGCCGTCAACATCGCGATATTCTATCTGAATACCCCATTCACGATTTTTGCTGCCCAGACGGCCAGGGGCAATCAAAATATAACTTTGACCTTTTTCTTTGAGCCGCCGGTTAGCTTTAGAAATTTCCTGGCAGACCATATTATGAAGTTCTTTTTTATAAAGAAATGGAGATATGATGAGCGCAGATTTGATGTCGTTTTTAATCCCGTGTCCCTGAAGATTTCGAATATGCAAATAGGTATTCGTTCCGCGGTCAGGAATGTTGATCTGTTCAAATTTAATTTCCGGAAGCTGGGTTAATTGAACCACATGAAATCTGCCCATCAATCGATTATCTTCCTCGATAAAATTGAAGACGAATTCAATCTGGAAGTTAGACGAAATTTTTTCCGAAATGATATCCATAATTTCCATTAAGCCGTTTTTAAAGCTGAACTTCTCGCCAAAAATCAATTCTTCAAAGGTGACAACGTTGTTTTTTATTCCCAGATGCTGCAAGTATGGGGTAGTAGAAAACCGGACATGGAGTTTTTTCATGGTATCCAACTCATCGCCTGCGAGTTGCTCATTTCGTGTCAGGTCAATGGCGTAAAAGAAGGATTGCCCTTCTCCGGTTAAATTAAAAGGGAGCGGATTTTTAATGGTCGCCATTGAGATGACTGGAAATTCATCCAGCACCGTGGCGTAGCCATGTCCCAATGCGATTCTGGCAAAACCCTCGGTTGCGTGTTGGGTTTTCAGGGCGTAGGGGAAGTGGGAGTTAGCCACGCCTGAAACCAATGGATAATAGATGGGTCCGACGTCGGTGGAATCATAGATTCCCGGGATCGGATTGATGACAACTGCCATTTTTTCTTGACTGTCAGGCGGCTGCTTTTCGATAAAATCGCGATAGATAAAGTAAATTGACTGGATCAGTTGATTGAATCTAACCCTGTCATCTGCATGGTTATTGGGAAGCATGAAAGAAGTATTTTCACCGGCGTGAACGCTGCTGGTTCCATCTGCTGAAAGCCAGGCTTCATTGGTAGCAGATGATCGGACGCTGATGGGGATGTTGCCGATTTTTTTGAAAATATCAGCAACAGGCTCCAGATCACTGGCGCTGAACTTGCCACCGTTGTTAATGTAATTATCGAAAAATGTCGTGGTGAGAACGCGGGTTCGGAGCTTGTGCGCGTTCGGTAATTGACATTCATTAATTTTCACCAGTCCCGCGCCCTTGCCACCCATCTGGCCCGTACCATAAATTTTGACATCGCCAATTTTTTCGACAATGTGGACGCCCATTTGTTCAATCGAAAAGATATATGAAAAATTTGCTGGTTAGTTAGCGGACTGCTATTGTTGGTGATTAAATGAGCAATCCGATAGCTACCGGGTTAATTTAAAGGTTGCTGCCACCGATCCGGGTGAAAATTAAAACATGAAAGTTGTTGAATTAAATAACGTCAATCAACCGAATAGAAGAATAATATAACAAAATAAAAATAAGTCACAGAATAAAATTAAACACATCAAAGCCGACGGCTATTTTTATTATTTGATGTTTGACAATAGATAATATATAAAAATTTTACAAAATATCAAGTGATTTTTGAAATTTTCGGTAATAGCTCACCTACTGGAGGAAAGGCAGATTGATAATAGAGCGTTGTTTGAGACAATCGATGCAATTGCCTACTTAATTTGAGAAAATTGACGTTTAACAGAATGATCAGAATGTCAAGCGATGACATCAGTAATCCACCCAAAACTTATGTTTTACTAATCGCGATAAAAATATCTTGACTTTTACTGATAATTATCTTAGAATTAAGAATACTATTAATCAACAAGGAATGAAGACCAGCAAATTATTTTTCAAGGCTTTTTGTGTATTTAGAAAAACTAAAATTGTTTGGCTTTAAGTCATTCGCCAAGAAAACGGAATTGAAGCTGCTGCCTGGCATTACCGCCATTGTTGGACCTAACGGCTGTGGTAAAAGCAACATCGCGGACGCCATTCGCTGGGTGCTGGGTGAACAAAAAGCCGGCACACTGCGCAGTGATAAAATGGAAAGCGTGATCTTTAATGGCGCTAAAAACACCAAGCCGCTGGGAATGGCTGAAGTTTCATTGGTCATTCAAAACAGCAACCACCTCCTTCCGGTTGAATATTCTGAGGTGGTGATTACACGGCGCTTGTTCCGCTCTGGTGAAAGCCAGTATTTGCTCAACAACAATCCCTGTCGATTAAAAGATCTTAATGACCTGCTGATGGATACCGGATTGGCGCCGGACGCGTATTCGATCATCGAGTTGCGGATGGTTGAGGAAATATTAAACGGCAAACCTGAAGACCGCCGGCGAATTTTTGAAGAGGCGGTTGGGCTTTCCAAATATAAACAACGCCGGAAATTGACCTTTCGGAAACTTGACGCCACCGAACAAGACCTGCTGCGGATTGCGGATATTATCGGAGAGGTGCGCAGTAAAGTAAACTCTCTGCATCGCCAGGTTCGACGTGCACAACGCTATCAGACCCTGGCTAAAAATTTACAGCAAGCCGAAATTCGCGTTGCCAGTCACCATTTCAGCCAGATTAACCAAGAACTGGGACCTCTAACGAAAAATTTCGAAGAAGCCAGCCGAAATCGCGAGAGCATCTCATCACAAATATCCTTTAAAGAAGCAGAAGTGGAAGCCATCCAAACCCAGCTAATTGATAACGAAGATCAATATCGAAATGGGCAAAACCGGTTAAACGAGCTAACGCAAAAAATTCAAAAGAGCGAAAAAGAAATATTGCTGAGCCGCGAACGGCTGAAAGCGCTCGCTGAAAACAAAAACCGCCTTTGTGAAGAGAGCCAGAACCTGAAACATCGAATAAGCACAATTAAAAAACAGTTGCTCGAAACGCAGGCACAAAAAACCACCACCAAAGAAGAAATTGCCCGTCTGCAAAACGAATTTGATCAAGAAAAAGAATCACTACATCAATTGGATCAACTATTAAACGAGAAGCGACAAATAGTCCGTGAAAACGAACAGACGGTTCTATCTCTGATGCAAGCAGTTTCAGAGAAACAACGGCTGGTCGACCGGCTCAAGGATCAGCTGACGCAGCTAAAGCAACGGGAGCAGGGTCTCCGACAGGATAAAGAACGTCAGCTCGTTCAAATTGAACAGGACACCAAACTACATCAGCGGTTAAGCCACGATTTGGAACAGCAACAAGACAAGTTGGAACAGTTGATAGAAGATCAGACAGTGTCGGAATTGGAGTCGGAGAAGCTTGGTGAAACGATTGATCAATTAAAAACTGCCATTTTAAAAATGAACAATCAAATCGAATCCGTTCAACAACGGATTGCATTTCTTAAAGAACTGCTGGAAAGTTACGCCGACTATCCGGAGGGTGTGCAATATTTGATGCTCGAGCAAGGTTCGGATAATGGGCTCCGCGGCACATTGGCAGATGTCCTCTCGGTTGATGAAGCAAATCGAAAAGCCATCGAAGCCGCGCTCGGTGATGCAGCAACCTACCTTCTGGTTACCAGAGAAGATGATGCCTACCTCGGTATTTCAGCTCTGAAGGACCGACGCAAGGGGGTAGTAACATTTTTGCCGGTAGATCGCATTCCCGCATCTTCTGAAGCGCGACCGCTACCGAAAAATGATGGCGTCATTGGATGGGCGGATCAACTGGTGCGCTGCGAAGATCAGTTCCTGCCTGCGGTCAGGATTCTACTGGGTGCATTTCTGGTGGTTGAAGATGACTCAACTGCTCGGCGATTGAGGGACATTTACTCCGAATCCGGAATTCATATTGTCACTAAAAACGGGGAAATTTTTTACAACTGGGGTGGTATCAAAGGCGGTGTAAAAGATACAGACTCCGAAAGTCTCATCGGCAGACAGGATCAATTAACTAGACTCGGTCAAACTGTGGAAACACAGTATCACCATTTGGATCAACTTCAAGAACAGTTGAAAACCAATGAAGTCAAAAAATCAGCAATTCTCAACCAAATCGCTGTTGTTTCGCAGAACATAAAAAATAGGCAACAGGACATTTCCCAGAAACAGGTCGAGATTTCCCAGGTTGAATATCGCCTCCAACAATCGAAACAGGTGAATGTACAAATTGAAAATCAGCTTAAAACCCTTTCCGAAGAGGCTTCTAAAATTCACGATCAAATCCAATCTGTTGAACCCGAAGTCACGGAAATTTCCCAACAGCAAACGCTTGCCAATCAGGAAATCAAGCAATGGCAGCAACAACTCCAACAACTGGAAGATGAACGAAACTCGCAAGCGGAAAAAGTCAACCAGCTAAACATCAAAATCGTTGAAATAACCGGAGCCGAACGCAATCTCAATCTTGCCTCCGAACAAAATGAAAAACTTATCGAAGAGTACCAAATCACAATTCAGAAACAGCAGCAACAGGTCGCTGAAATTGAAAATCAACAGCAGCAGTTGCAATCGCGCATTGACGAACTTGGAGAACTGCTCGCGATCGAATATACTGAAAAAGAAAAACATGATAAAGATGTAGCTGAGATTGCTCAAAAGTCACGCGGGCTTCGCGACGCCATAGACGCAAAATCAAAGGACATAAAAACTATCCGCGACCAACGGGAAGCAATTGCCGAAAAGTTGCATAAGGCTGAGTTGAGAATATCAGAACTGCGCATCAAAGCGGACAACCTCTACCGGCGAATATTTGAAGAATATGATGTTGAATTAAAACGTCTTCCATTGGATCCGGACTATGATGTATCGGTGGATCAGGTTGAAATTGAAAAAATTAAGGAACGCATCAAGCGATTGGGACCCGTGAACTTACTTGCCCTTAAAGAGTATGAAAAAGAGAAAGAGCGACTCGATTTTTTAGAAAAGCAACAGGAAGATTTAATCACAGCCGAACAAAATCTCAAAGATACCATCGACCATATTAACCAAAACGCTCAGGAAAAATTTACTGTGGTTTTTCAGGAAATCCGCCGCAATTTTCTTAAAGTATTCAAGGATTTCTTTCCCACTGGCCAGGCAGATCTGGTTATCACCGGCGATGCTGATCCATTAGAAGCCGACATTGAAATTATCGCTAATCCCAAGGGAAAGCAGATGGAGTCATTATCACTGCTCTCCGGAGGTGAAAAAGCGCTGACTGCGATCTCGTTGCTGTTCGGAATCTATCTCGTCAAACCCAGTCCGGTGTGCATTCTTGATGAGGTGGATGCGCCGCTGGACGATAACAATGTCAAACGTTTCATTAGCACACTGAAGCAGTTTTCTAATTCCACTCAATTTTTAATGGTCACTCATAATAAATTAACCATGAAAGCCGCCAATAGTCTTTATGGGATTACCATGGAAGAAAGCGGCGTATCCAAAGTGGTGTCCGTAAAATTAGAATAAAGTATTTTTGGAGAGGAATAATGTCGTTAAATAAACCAACAATCATTTTTCTCGCCGTGTGTTCATTTTTCATTTGTACAAGTTTTACAGCAGCTCAGGATGAGCACCCTCCGGTTTTTACGGAGGAAAACTTTAGCTTTAGCTATGATTATGCTTTTTTCCGATCTCAGGAGCAGTTCGTTCTAATTGAGATTTACTATTCGATCCTTCGTGATGCGCTGCAATTTGTACAAGATGGAGAAAAATGGAAAGCAGAGTTTGTCTTTACCGCGGAAATCCGTAAAAATGACTCGTTACTGGCGCAAACTCCCTGGAAAAATGTCGACATAATCGACAGTCTGTCTCAAATCACATCCGGGCAGCGGCTTTATGGTGTCGGGTATTTTGCAGTGAAACCTGGCGATTACATGCTCAAAGTCGAGCTACAAGATATCAATTCCCAGTACAGCCGCCAATATCAATCAGAACTCGAGGTTGAACCATTTACTGCCGATCGCATTGAACTGAGCGACATCCAACTGGCAAGCCAGATCAGTCGCAGCAACGAACCAAATCGATTTTTCAAAAACGGATACATGGTCATCCCGAATTCGGAAAGATTCTACGGCACGGGTCTGCCGATGTTGATGTTTTACGCGGAAATTTATAATCTTAAAAAAGCCGACGAGCCGGACACCACCAAATATATGGTTCAATTTAAAGTGCTCGGCAGTGATGGGCAGGTGGTACGGGAATTTCCTGAAAAGATGCGTCTCAAACCGGGAAACAGCGCTGTTGAGGTCAGCGGGGTGAACATTATTTCCTTTCGCTCCGGTACATATTTTTTAGAATTGAGCGCTCATGACCTTTTTAATGACGCGACTGTTTCTAAAAGAAAGAAATTTTATGTCTATCGCGAGGGTGATCTGGCAGTTTCGGACAGCGTAAGCAATGAACTGATGCGACAAAAGATTGAAGCGGCGTACCAACGGATTTACGATGAAATGTCAATAGACGACGTAGAAGATGAATTTGACGCTGCATCCTACATCGCCAGCTCCGAAGAGAAGAAAATTTTTAAAACTTTGGATTCGATCGGGAAACGTGCTTTTTTAATTGAATTTTGGAAAAAAAGGGATGAGACACCGCAGACGCCGGAAAATGAATTTCGCCAACACTATCTCAGTTTAGTGCGAACTGCAAACGAGCAGTTCAAAGGATTTAAGAAGGGCTGGAAAACTGACCGCGGGCGGGTATTACTGCTTTACGGCGTGCCGGATGAAATTGAACGATTTCCCTACAGCGCCGAGAACAAACCTCACATCATCTGGAAGTATTTTTCAATCCAAGGCGGGGTGATGTTTGTTTTTGTGGACAAACGTGATTTCGGCAGATATGAACTGGTGCACTCGACAGCCCGCGGTGAATTGAATGACGCGGAATGGGAACGATGGATACGTCCCAATTAAGACCATTTTCATCATTTTGTATTGCAATGCGCAGTCTGGCAAATTACTGATCAAGTCTCGTTTGAACAATATTGCAAAATCATCAGCAGAGAGAATGCACAGTCAGTTCAGCAGCTTTTACTGCTCGCTGAAATGGCACAGTTGCTATTTGATTATTGCGGGATAAAACCTTCGATAATTGTCAACAGATCCAATCCCTTTTTAAAATAACTACATCGAAACAGGATTTCCCTGTAGCAGCAGTTTGACATACTGGGCGCGCTTATAGACCCAGGGATCGGTGTTGTGGCTTTCGCTCATCTTTCCTCGAAAATCTTCCAGTGATGAGTAGCCTTTGGATTCCATCCACTTTTCCATTTCCTCGAGCATAGTCGAAATGATCGAGACGTTTTTCTGAAACAGCGCGCTTACTACCTGCACCGTATTCGCGCCGGCGAGCAACATTTTAACGACATCATAACCGCTGAAAATGCCTGTCGAGGCGCAGATATCACCTCTTATTTTATCGAACAATAATCCGACGAAACGTAACGGCAGACGGTGCTCTTTTTGAGTGCTCCAGTTGAATGGGAAAATATTTTCTTCTTTGCTTACGTCAATATCGGGCTGGAAAAACTGGTTGAATAACACAAATCCGTCAACACCGATAGTGTCCAGTTGCTCGATAAAATTGAGTGGATTGGTATAAAACGGGCTGAGTTTTACACTCACCGGGATTTTGACACTATTTTTAATCAACTTTAAAATGTCAACATGTTCTTGCTCAATTTCTGCCGCGCTTTTTTTCATGTTTGTCGGCGTAGCGTAAAAATTCAATTCCAGCGCATCGACCCCAGTCTCAGCCAATTGGATTGCATATTCGATCCAGGTCTCCGGGTTTACCGCATTTAAGCTGGCGATGACTGGAATATTGACAGCATCTTTCGCTTTTTTCACCCAATTGAGATGCTCTTTGGAACCGGCATGCTCAAGCCGGGGAAATATGCTTATCATCTCTGCATGAATTTCATCATAAACCGCCATCTGCTGTTCAAAGCGGTACGCTTCCAATTGGATTTGTTCTTCAAACAAGGATTTAATCACCAGCGCAGCAGCCCCCGCTTGTTCGATTTGTTTGATCGACTCCATGTTAGCTGTCAAATCAGAAGCACCGGCAATGATCGGATTCTTCAGTTCAAGTCCCAGATAATTGGTTTTCAACTCTACCATCGCTATCTCCTCGGTTAATTCCGTATTTATTTTTAATTGGTTAGATTCATCATGGAACAATTTTATTCACAATACCATCAAAATAATTCGTAACCATTCAGTGTGTCCTGCTTGCCACGAAGGTCACGCCAACAGGTGGATTCGCTTGCTGGCGAACGCCAAGCCGTGAAGTTACACAAAGAAATTTGTAACCGTTCAGGGGTTGATGCTGTTTGGTTGTTGATATTTGTAACGTTGGATTGCGTCGCCACATTCTATAGCGCAGAGAACTGCAATAATATTTTGATCCACAAATTACATAAATTTTCACAAATTATTTTTTTTGTTGACATTTTATTAAAATTGTGTATATTTAAGAAGCTCATCGTTGTTTCACAAACAAAACGCTGTTTTTATGAACGGCGAATACATGACAAATCGCTTTACCTGAGTT
>DSAU01000081.1 GCA_011046315.1 bacterium | reverse complement strand
TCTGGCAGATCATTATTGGATGGGGTATGGCGAATCAATTGGGTAAATTCACCTGTGAAAAGGAATTGTAAAATACAATTTCCCTGTCTGGTGAATTCGGTTTAATGAAAACTTTGCAACCGAATTGATTTCTCATTGATGTTGAAAAAACGTCCGTTTCAGAAAATACTTTTCAATAACAGGCGGTTTTTTTTAACTTTGATACGAAATTGTCCAAATATTTCACCAGGTAAAACCTTAGTTGCTGGTGGAAATGTAAACTGATGCCATCGCTTTGTTTGATACAATTGATGTATTAACTTATTTAATTCAAGAAAGTTGACATTTGGTAGAAAAATCTGAATATCAAGCGATGGCATCAGTAATCCGCTCGGACTGAGTTGTTATAAAACTTTGTTTTTCTACTTGACTTTTAAAAAATAAATTTGTATATAATCACGATGCTATCATGGCGGTTACAGCGGATTCTTTCACTCGGTATATTTTCAACAGATCTTTGATGTTTTTATGCTGAAAAATCTTCATTATCGCATCTTTAACCTAACAACAACCAGCGAAAGGAGGCAAGCAAACCAATTAATTACACTACTTTTTTTAACTCTCATTAATTAGTGCCTATCAGAAAATATTTTCTTACGCTGTCATTGCGAGGTATGGAACGGCAGCAAAAAGCAAATTTTGGTTATTTTCAGACGACACTAATTATTATCATTTCACCCAAATTAAAAGGAGTTTATCATCATGGCAAAAAATGTTACCAGCTTAACACTCACTCTATGTCTAATTTTATTTGCATCGCTGTTAATCGCTCAACCCAATCAATCCCGAGTAGGAACCTCTGATGATACTCGAGCTGCAATTTACAACAATGGTCCGTGCATTGACCGAGCTCCTGACGGAACCGTGATGTGCATTTGGGGGACAAAGGCGAATCACAACAACTCCATCCTTTGGACAACCTATGATGATCTTTTCGAAACCTGGAATCCTGCGCAAGTACTGGCTGAAGGGACACCTGACCGCAACACGCCATCATTGGTGGCAGATGACAACAACCACTTCCACGCGACCTGGAGCAATAATTTTAGAATTTATTACTCCCAATATGATGGCGTCCAGTGGAGCACTCCGGTGATGGTCCAAAAGGACACTCTAAATGCCAATAAAAATTCGATCGTCATTGACAGCAACGGTTATATCTGGATCACCTATAGCACCTATTATCAAGCTGACGACATCAATGAAGAGTTATTCATCGCTCATAGCACCGATAACGGCGTAACCTGGAGCGATCCGGATACAATCGGTGCGAATGTAGTGCCGGGCATTGTTACCAGCAGTTTCTCTGTACCTCATCTTGCAGCCGGACCCAATGGGAAAGTAGGCGTTACATTCAGAGAAAAAGATACTGATGTGAGCGCTCGCTTTCAGCTTTACTTTCAAGAATACGACGGCAATCAATAGTTACCGACAGAAACATTCACTACATTATTTCATGATTCTGTCGACTGCTACCAGGCGTCGTTAGCTTATGATGCCAACGGAAAACGGCATATCGTTTTTTATACCGACGAAGTGGATTGGCCTTCAGTCGATATGGGCCAAATTTATTACACATCCAAAGAAGATGGCGGCGAATGGACAGCGCCAGTTGCTATCACCAATGATCCCAATGGGATTGCGGATTATCCGCAGATTGTCATCGGACCGAATGGTGCTTTTTATGCAGTCTATTTTCAAGGAGACAACAACGGCATCCGTAATGTTTTTGCAGTAACCTCTTCGGATGGAGGATCGAGCTGGAGCGAACCGATCCCAATAAGCAGCAGTGAAACAGACGTCGTTCTCCGCAGCCCAAACCTGGGACGACATCCTCGCCCCGCCGGTGTTGGCGGTACCAGCTTTGAAGGCGGCGCCGATGTATTCTGGCTGGAAGCAGATGCGACGGTCACTGATGGCAATTCACTATTTTACAGCCGAATTCCCTGGGTCAGTGTAACCAGCGTCGACAATGAAAATATCTCCCAGTCACCGAAAGAATATGAACTTTTTCAGAACTTTCCCAATCCGTTCAATCCTTCGACGCAAATTAAATTTCATTTAAAATCACCAACTAAAGTTGTGTTGAGCGTTTACGACATCCGCGGAAATGAAGTCGTGACTCTCATCAATGGCAAACTAACTGCCGGGGCACATAGCATTGTTTTTGATGCTTCAAAGCTTGCCACCGGAATGTACTTTTACCAGTTAAGCTCGTCTGATTTTGTCTCTGTCAAAAAAATGATTTATATGAAATAAGTCAAGCTCAAAAAAAGGCATAGGATACAAAATCCTATGCCTTTTTTGATGGTCGTAATCAGCTATTGCTGATCTGGAGGAATAAAAAATGTTAAAAAATATTTTTATAACTTTGTTAATTATAAGTTTTAGTTTGGTTTCTTCTCCTCCGTTATCTGGTGGGAATACGGGAAAAATCATCGGAAAAGCAACCAGCCAGGACTCTGGGGAACCCTTAATCGCTGCTAATATTTATATTGTCGGTACAACTCTCGGTGCGGCAACCGATATAAACGGGAGTTATTTTATCAACAACGTTCCGCCAGGGACATTTACCGTGCGCGCCACAATGATGGGTTATAAACAAGTTGAAATGCAGAATGTCAAAGTGTCCGCAGATTTAACCACCGAAGTGAATTTTAGATTAGAAGAAGCGGTTCTTGAAGGAGAGGTCATCACACTGGTTGCGGAACGCCCGTTGGTAGCCAAAGATGTTACCGCCAAAATGGCCATTGTCTCCGGTGAGGATATTTCAGAAAGAATGCCAGTCACATCGGTACAAGATGTATTGACAACGCAGGCAGGTTTTGTTGAAAGTGAAAGCGGAGCGCTTCATCTGCGTGGCGGCAGAAGCGACGAAGTTGCCTACTACATCGACGGTGTTCTGGTTCAAAATCCGTTGCAAGGTGGGTTAGGAACCAGCATTGATGTCAATATGATTCAGGAGCTATCAGTGTTAACCGGTGGATTTAATGCAGAGTACGGCGATGCTATGAGCGGAATCATTAACATAACCACCAAAGAAGGCGCCAGCCGTTTTAGCGGTAAAATTCAATACGAATCTCCGATGTTGAATAGTTCCCCTTATCATCAGCCTGATTGGTTATTGGATACAGATATAGTGAAAGGATTATCAGAACAACAAAAGGTTCAATATCGCGACGAAGTCCGTTATTACGAATCGGCAGACGATACAATCGGAAAGTCTCAATACCAACATGTCAGCGTAATTGACGACCCGGTAGGAAAGGATCATATACTCATTCCGATATTGGGAAAATTTAACGGCACAATCAGTGGACCTGTTGCCGGAATCAATGGATTATCATTTTTCGCATCGGGTGTTTTTTCCAATGAAGACAGTTATTTACCATGGGGTTTTAATCTGGACAGGCAGCTATTTGGCAAATTAACTTTTCGTATTTCCCCGACGATGAAACTGGCTGCAGATGTTCAAAACACCTGGAACTATCGTCAAGTTTACAGTCATAGTTACAAATACATCACACCGGTAACCAATGATCCTCAAGACCAACTAAATTACAACACCAGGCTGTTGGGTTCGCGAGGATTGAGACGTACGTTAACCGACCGCCAAACGATTGCCTGGACCCATACGCTGAATCGCGCCACCTTTTATACGATCAATTTTCAACGGTTATTTCGCCAAGCCACACGAGACATACCCGGAAAAGAAGTGTATTACGACCCGGAAACTGGCGCAATGTTGGACAAAACCGATTATGTTAAACTGACATACATTTCCGGAGCTGAGGGTGGATTTAGCGGCGGAGATGATCGCGATTGGTATCGACAAAAAAGCACGACCTACAATTTGAAATTTGACCTCATCAGCCAAATTCACCACAACCACCAACTGAAAGCCGGCCTTGATCTGAAGCAATATTTGCTGTTCCGGCACGCCATTCGTGATCCCTGGCCTGGAGCGTTTCGGCACCGGCTGGAATATTACAATCGAGATCCATGGGAAGCGGCGATCTATCTGCAAGATAAAATGGAATATGATTTCATGATCCTTAACATCGGCGTACGTTTGGACTATGCTCAGGCGAACGACACCTATTGGGACGATCCTGGCGATATTCAACAAACTGTTTCCATACCCAATCCCGATGGTTCAACCACCAAAATTTTCCAGTTCAATCAACGAAAACCAGTCCCGGATCGTTTCCAGATTAGTCCACGAATCGGACTGGCGCATCCAGTTACAGAACGGTTGGTATTCCATTTTGCTTATGGTCATTTTTTCCAGAATCCTGATTATTATCATCTTTTTCGCAACGATCGTTCTTTGCTTAATCTCGAAGAATCGGATGTCATCATCGGAAATCCTGGTCTACGACCGCAAAGGACCGTCGCATTCGAAGTTGGCGGCAAACTTCAGGTTGCTGCCGACGTTGCGATCGACTTTACCGGTTTTTACAAAGATATTTACGACCTGACCTCGACTCGATATTATTCGCGACAGCCTTACAATTACACGATCTATGTGAATGAAGATTACGGCAGAGTCAAAGGATTTGATATTACTCTTATCAAAAAATACAGCAAATTTTTTTCCGGCAACCTTAATTACACCTATAGCGTTGCCAAGGGCTCGGGTTCCGATCCTCTGGCAGGCTACTATTTCAGGGAAGAAGAAGCCCATCTCCGCCCAAAGCGCGAATTTTTTCTGGACTTTGACCGCACCCATGATTTTTCAGCCAATTTGGATGTTCGCTTCCCGGATAAATTCGGACCCAACCTCACCGGCTTTAGACCCCTCTCCGGAGTTGGCATGAATGTTTTGTTTCAAATAGCCAGCGGTCTTCCCTATACACCCAGCGAACGCGGGGCTATCAGTTTGGAAATCAACTCAGAACGAAAAGGGTGGAACAGCACGCTTGATATTCGCATCGACAAACGAATAACTTTGATGAAAACAATCGATATGATTATTTATGCAAAGGCGACAAATTTACTGGACCGATTAAACACGTTATATATTTGGTCTGAGACCGGCGAGCCGTGGAACGCGGGTCCTTATACATATCGGTCTAAAGACCGTCAGGCTAACCCGGCGAACGTCGGAACCCGACGCGACATCCGCCTGGGTGCTTATATCAAATTTTAACGTATAACTTAAATGAGGTATAAAAAAGATGTTAAAATCCATTCGCTTTTTTTCCCAAATCGGAGTAATTGCTATTCTGATCATCACGCTATCAGGAGCTGCACAAAATTTACAGGATGATCATGATGGTATTCCCAAACCGCGACCGCTTTGGAAAACAAACGCCCGCATCGATGAAGCGATCGGGGTAATGACTAAAGGACAGCTCTGCAACTTGACCATGAATTACGGACAGATATCAGACACGCGGCTTGAAGATCCGGGAAACCGACCAACCGATGATTTTTTCAATTTTCGCTATCCAAAAACCAAACCCTATGGATCGATGTGCGATGATTTTTCTGTTGTTTTCGCAGTTGAAAAAAATTCCAAAAATGGCGATAACGGCAATTTCATCGACGGATATACCAACAATGGTAATGAAGACTGGATTGCTAAGGACGGCTCACTTGGTAACACCCATTATGATGGCAGCGGTGACCAACCTATGCTGCTCTACGTAGACGGCACAACCCCCTATCTGGCTCATTCTGACCTGCCCCAAACCTGGCCCATCGACTCCAATGGGGATCGATTCTGGCCAGGCTATTATCGTCGCGATCCAATATCCGGTGCGGTTTACGAAGGAGAATTTGTATCGGATCGGGATGTCTATGGGGTATTTACCGATGGAAACAATCAACAGGGCGATGTAATCGGTATTGAAATCGAACAAATGGCGTACTGTTACGGCAGACCTTATGCAGAAGATTTTCAATTTTATGAGTTCTTTTTGCATAACACCAGTGGACAGATCATCCAAGGCGCATATTTTGGGATTTATCTGGATCCGGATTGCAGCGATTATGCACAAGAGATATTAATCATCCCTGAAGGACATGGTTTCAACGACAGATTTCCGATCATTATGCAACGTGACATCAAGGGAGATATAAACGCTGCTACCCAGCCAAACCCTGTGGGACGATTGGAAGACATGGATTTTGGAGTTATATTTCTGGAAACGCCTTATGCTATGGGTATCACCGATTTTCACTATTTCACCGACCCAGGACCGACGTTTGACGAACAACTATGGCCAATAATCAGCAGCCAGCCCCAAAATCCTAACATCGCCAACGTTGCCAGTGAGTATTTTCACGGTTCTGATCCCCGTTTGGACGATGTTTCGTTGATCACCACACCCATGGATTTGGTTTTTATTGCCGCCACCGGGCCATTTGATTTTCCTCCGGATATCACATTGAAATTTTCAATCGCAGTAGTCGTAGGCGATACTGACGATGATTTTATGAACAATGCGCAAATGGCAATTCAAATGTTCGAAAAAGGATTTGTCGGACCGGCGGCGCCACCAGGACCTGAATTGTGGGCTGTTCCCGGAGATGGCAAAGTAACTCTCTATTGGGACAACAGTTCAGAACAGAAACCAGATCCGTTAACCGGTGAGTTGGATTTTGAAGGTTACAAAATTTATCGCAGTCAAGATAACGGAATAACCTGGGGTGATCCGGTAACTGATGCTCGCGGCGTTGTAATCGGCTATGTACCAATTGCGCAATATGATCTCGATAACACGATAGATGGAATTGATCCGCTGAATTCAAGCAGCTATTTAGGCAGCAACACCGGCTTGCGATACACTTATGTCGACAGCTCACTGAAAAACGGCATCGCCTATTCCTACACCATCACTGCCTATGACCGGGGTGATCCTGAAAAAAACATCCAATCGTTTGAGTCGGCAAAAGGTGTTGGGGTCGCGGAGAAAAACTTTGTGACCGTTACTCCAAAACCTGATCCGCTGGCTTTTCGACCCGCTGAAATTGTAAACACTAACCACACCCGCGGAAAAGGCAAAGGAGACCTCAACATTGCTGTTGTCGATGTTCAGAATTATGAAAATTACCTGATTCAAAACGGATACACCACTTCGCCGATTTTTAAAATTAGTTATGAGGGATTTCCAGCCACACATTTTTCAGTTTATGATTCCACCCTCAACAATAAACTTTTATTACAATCAAGGCCGCTTAATACTGAGACACTTCCTGTAATCAATAGCATTGGTGTTTCCATTTCGAGCAGCTCAACTCAGAAAATTGGTGAAATTAAATCAATTATGGACGAAATGGGAAACGATGTGAACGGAGCAGGGAAAAGCGACCACACCAATTCATGGTACGTTTCTGCATCAACCATCCCCCCTTCTTCCATTGATGCCCGATCCAATGATTACGAAATCCGTTTTACAACGAAAGGCGCCATGGCGTATTCCAAAGGCAGGACGCCAACTGCTTTGATGGTAGTGCCTTTTGAAGTCTGGCGAATCTATCCGGACACGATACAGGTGATTTGCGAATACGATGACAGAAACAACAACCTTACTTTTGATGAAAACGAAATTATCTACATTGGCAATGTCCCTTATCCGGCTATCACGCCAGCAGTTGGGGATTCAATCGCAGTTGACTTTCCCGCAGATTTTCCGATTCAACTCACTTTTTCCAAAGTCGCCGCTGGTACTGAAAATCCCCAGGGCGGGCATCTTCCCGTGGAAGGACAAAAAGTAACCATTCATTGTCACGTCAGTTTCTCAGACGGAAGCGGTTTTACGACAAACAATCAGTACTCGGTTGGGGATGAAATTACCTTCTCAATTCAACCTCCGTCGGTTGAAAAAGAAAAAATCGCTGATCAATTGCCAAATATCCGGGTTGTCCCCAATCCTTATGTCGTGACTTCGCTGTTCGATCCGAAAGAAAATGTCCGCAGCATAAAATTCATGTACATTCCAGATCGATGTAAAATTACCATTTATACAATCAGCGGTGTCAAGGTGAAAGAAATTATCCACAACGATGGGACCGGAATCGCGAACTGGGATCTGACCAATGAATTCAATCAAGACATTTCGTTCGGCGTTTATCTGTATGTTGTGTCAACAGATATCGGTGAGAAAAAAATCGGAAAAATCGCAATCATAAAATAGAGGAACGCTATGAAAATCCGCATTCATTTTATACTGATTATGATGCTGTTATTGGCGACTGCTGTATCCGGCAAGACTTTTCGCAAAGTCGGCACCTCAGCGGCTCAATTTTTAAAAATTGGCGTCGGCGCACGAGCGTTAGCTCTTGGCGGCGCTTTCGGTGCTCTTGCCAACGACGCATCCACAGTCTACTGGAACCCGGCGGGTATGATAACACTGGACAAAATCGCCTGGACCGGAAGCCACACCAAATGGTTTGCCGATATTAATCATCAATTTACTGCATTGGTTATTCCCTTCAGTGGCAGTTCCTCAGCGCTGGGATTGAGCGCGACTTTTATAACAATGGGAGAAGAAGAGATTACCACCGAGACTTCCCCACGCGGCACCGGATTTTTCTGGGATGCAAACGACATCGCGGTCGGAATTTCTTACGCTCGTTGGATGACTAACCGCTTTGCACTGGGCATTACCATGAAATATATTTCACAAAACATCTATAATGAATCTGCTTCTACTGTTGCTGTCGATGTGGGCACTTATTTGCGAACCGGCTATAAAGGTATTATTATTGGTATGTCATTCTCAAATTTTGGTGGAACTCTGAAACTGAGCGGCAGAGATTTAATCCGGCCTTATGACCCCAACCCCGCGAACACACTAAGTACCAATGTTGATTCCCGGTTGTATACAGAACCATGGCCATTGCCGGTTAATTTTCGTGTGGCGATCGCAATGGAATTGGTCGGAGCGACGGATGGTTTCTTTTCGTCATTCGATAACCGGCTCACCCTGGCGATAGATGGTCTGCACCCCAACGATGACACAGAAAAACTTAACCTTGGATTTGAGTATAGCTGGCGTGAAATGTTTTTTGCTCGGCTGGGATACGGCACGGGATATGATTTAAACGAATTGGCTTATGGTGGAGGTTTAAAATTCGGCGCCGCCGGATCAATCTTTACTTTTGACTACGCATTTGCACCTTATGGAGAACTGGATAACATACACCACTTCACTATTGGACTAGAATTTTAACTGCATTAAATCGTTGGAATAATCGTTCATTCACAATAAACATTGAGAGCGAAGGCAGCGCTCCTATTCAAAAAGATGAGCCGAACGCGTTCCTGGATTCGCTAAAAATGTGTTGATGATGACTGTTCATCCGAATGGAAGCAAAACCGGCCAGCTATAATAATTCGATCGTTGCTGAAATCGTTCTCTGTGGTTATTTTTTAACTTAACATTAAATCCGCCATTCTAAATGAAAATTTAGGAGTCTGTTTTACAAATGGAACTGTTTTTATTAATTCTTATGTTGATTGTTTTTGCACTGGCGGTCTTTGTGGGAAAGTTTCCCATTGGTATTTCATTAGCAATTTCATCGGTGCTGGCTGCGTTTGTCGGTGGTTTCGGTTTTCCATTGCGTCATTTGGTTGAAGGAGCTTTCGCATATCTCGACCCGATTTTAATTATTGCGTCGGCAATGGTTTTTATGGAGATTATAAAAGAAACCGGAGCCCTTGGAGAGATCAGTCGACAGATCATCATACATCTCCATAATCGCCCGTTTTGGCTGTTGACATTAATCACCCTGTTCATCATGTTTCCTGGCATGATCACCGGTCTTTCCACGGCTGCTGTTTTAACTACCGGAGCAATTGTGGCGCCAGCCCTGATGCATCTGGGGATTCCCCGCGTAAAAGCAGGCAGCATAATATCCATGGCAGCCCTTTATGGAATGGTAGCGCCGCCCATTAATTTGCCGGTTATGATTATCGGCGGTGGTGTCGACATGCCCTATATTGGTTTTGAATTACCGCTGTTATTCGCCTCGCTACCTCTTGCAATACTGGTCACATTATTTCTGGGCTTCAATCACGTTAAATCAATGAACATGGACAAAGTGCTCCAGGATTTACCGGATATCGGCGTATCTCGTTCCATGATTCGTCTGTTTCTCCCCATCATCATTTTAATTTTCTTGATGCTGGCAACAAGAATCTTTCCAAGCAGGCTCACAGCTCTTGGGATGCCGTTCATTTTCGTCATCGCCAGCTTATCTGCCTATCGATCGGGGAAAAACTTTAATTTATTTACCGTTGTAAAAAAAGCCGTAAAATCCGCCATGCCGGTGATGGGAATATTGGTCGGAATTGGAATGTTCATACAAATTATGAGTCTGACAGGTGTTCGCGGTTTGCTAATTGTTAAAGCTGTTCAATTGCCTTCATTCTGGCTTTATCTTGGCATAATGATTAGTTTGCCTTTGTTTGGTGCGATTTCTTCTTACGGCGCTTCTTATGTATTGGGAGTTCCCTTTTTATTGGCTTTATTGGGCAAAAGTGAAATCATTGTTGCATCAGGCTTGACGCTGATCGCCAGTCTTGGCGATCTAATGCCACCCACAGCATTAGCAGGAATTTTCGCTGCACAGGTGGTTAATGAACCCAATTATTTTAAAATATTGAAAGTTTGTCTGCCGTATGCCATACTAACTGCGGTTTATGGCATCGGAATGATTTTATTAGCAAATTTTCTGGCAAAATTTTTTGTGGTTTAAAGGAGCTACTATGTTAAAAATTATTTATATTTTCATCGCGGCTTTTTTTC
>DSAU01000265.1 GCA_011046315.1 bacterium | reverse complement strand
GACAATGATGAACCCAGGCTGGACGCGAATCCGGTTGCGCCGATTGAGCTCCAGCTTCTTCCTGCGTACCAGCTCGGAGAGTAGCTTTCAGCTTGTCCCGATCTGGCGAGCACGTCGTTAAATTTTTTTGCCCAGTTGTTTTCCACATCCAGCGCCAGCGCGTACGGGAGGAATTTTTCGAATAGCTCTGGTGTTTTATTGGGAGCGGTCATCATATTAAGTCGCTGCTCTTCTGCGGTTTCCAGGTACATTTTGAACCCTTCGATGTGATCCATCATGCGACGTCCCAGAATCGTGGGCGCTTTGAGCAAGCGGTAAAAAACAATATTTGTGGCGATGACCGTTAACACCAACAATACCGCTAAAGGCGAGGTCATTGACATAAATGCAAATAAGCCAACCAATTCGGCGCCGATAAAAGGCAGGGAAAACAGCGTCAACATGATGGCGCCTGCTTTTTCAGAGGACGAGGTCTGAGTCGCTGCGAGGACAGCGCGCCAGGAATTCACCACCATGTAAACCAAAAAACCGGTTCCGATGGTCCAACCAGAGAGCCAAGCTGTCATAAAGGCGGCTCCTTCACGTTCTGAGGAATAGTAAATGACCGCTACAAATGTCAGAATTGAGAGAATGATGCCGGGAATCATTTTTTCGGAATTGCGCTGGAAATGGATTTTTTCAAAATCACGTTTCAGGGTCTTTTTCAGCTCAGAGATGGCGCCGCTGATGGATGCATGATTCTTTTGCTTCAGCTCGATGGTATCCCGATTTGCAAAAAGCTTGAGCGCGATCTTTTTTTCACCTGCGGATAAAGGTGAATAGTCGCTGTCGGTTTTCGTGAGCGTGAAATTTCCCCTTTTTTCCGTGATCTTTAGAAAACCCTTGACAGCCATATTCACAATGGCGGCGGAAAAAACCCGGTTGCTGTATCCCATTTGCATCACATAGCGGGTTGCGGCAGGCGAGAATCCCTGTGGGGGCGCAAACTGTGGGTAAATCAAGCCTTTCATCGGATCTTTACCGACCCGTAACCAAATTTGAAAATAATAAAATACCAGAATGATGAGTCCCAACAGTCCCATTAAAGAATTTTGGTTATCAGAAAACAGATAGCCGAGTTTCTGTTTCGGAGTGGGCTCGGCAATGACGCCCTTTTGCCACGATACCGCAATGGTCAATCCCTGCCCGGGTCGCAGCGGTCTGGTGGTGGTAAATTTGACGCTGTGAGTTGCGTCGTAATCGATGGTATAATTTTTCCCCTGTTCGCCCTGGATTCCGGTGTAGGCAATTTTATTGATAATGCTCGCGCCAGGGGGAAGCTCGATGACTGCCTCTGCCTGTCCGATGGTGAAATCCCAGTCGTTTCCGGTCACGTTCCAGTAAAGCTCATCAAAATCCTCAAACAAACCGATCTGTCGGGAGGTCTGATAAACAATGGTGTATGTGTATTCACCAGGGGAGAGAAAAACATCCTTGCTGCCGATGTAAATTTTAACGCCATTGCTGACATTTTCCGTATGGAATGGCTCCTTATACCCGTTTTTGGTGATTTTGAGAATTTCAAACGTGACGCGAACCGTATTGCCATATTGGTCTTTATACCTGGTGGGAAATGTTCGAAAGATGCCTCGCTGAATTTTTTCGCCGGCGCTGAGGACTTTGATCGTTTCGGTGATGATCACATTGCCATCCTGATGCACGACAATGTGACTGTGGTAATTGATGATTCTTTCGAATTCAACTGCGCGGAGCAGGGAGGAGGTTGTCATCAAAATTATGAGAACTGTATTTGATAAAATTAGTAGTTTTTTAATTAGGGTCATTTTTTTTCTCCAAAGACATGCCGGGTACTTTTCAATTGCCTGGCATGTTAGTTAGAATCGATCTCGATTTTTTGCAATTGTTTCACAATGCGGTTGGGAAACTTATCTTTCAACGGATAAAGCGTGAATTGCCTTTCAACCGGGTTTACCCCAATGACCAACAAATTATCCTTGAAATCCTCTTGCGAGAAAACTACCTGTTGACCATCAAAAGAATGTGCAATGATCTGGCGGATACCGCTGATGTTGAACTGATCGAAAAGGCTCTGCAATTCAATGCCCTGGAATTTTCCGCTGAATTCAGCTCCCTTTTTGGAGTATTTGAATTGAAATTCTTTGCCAAACAACTGATCCTCCGCAGGTCTGAAAGAAATGCTTTTGCCCCGAAAGACGATTTCCAACTCACATGATTTTAAGGATTTCGGATCTGATGTTTGAGGCCTCTCTGTTCCAAGGAGTTGCCAGATCGTCCTGGCCTGATCAGAACTGAGCCTGAAATCTATTGGCGCTTTTGCCTGTCCTGCAGCGAGAAGAACGGGCACGGCCATGTCCTCAAAGATGAAACGTCCATGAGTACCCTGGTCATGCTGCGTTTTAATATAATTATCATAAGGCATAATCTCGTGAGCGCCATGATCGGAAATGATCAACAGGTTTCCGGTCCAACGCTGGCGCAGTTCCAGATGCCACTGCCACAGCTTTCTGATGTGATCGATGCTTCTGGCGCCATAAAGACCAAAGGTATGGGACAAATCGTCAATCCCATGATAGTGTAAAAACAGCAGAGCCGGAGGGGACTGATCGATGATCGACAGCGCGGATTGAAAGACATTTTCATCCTTTGCTTCTGGTGTCCCACCGGTGTACAGTTGCACCTTTCCATGAATGGGAAAAATTAGTTTCTCGCCTTCAAAAACATGGTAGGAAATGCCCAGCGAATCCAGGCAATCGAATAGATGCATTTTACCGTTAATGTCGACCAATCCGCCAGAGATCATCGCCCTGTAATTGGTCTCTGTTAGCGGGGGATAAACTGAATAGCCGATCTTCGCCCGGTCAATCCGCCCTTTGATGTTATCGCTCAAAAAACATTTTTCAAAAATATACCAGCCCAAACCATCCCAATATTCAACAAGCAGCGGACCTTGCTGAAGCAGTTTTAAAATCTCGTCGGTAATTTCGTTATTACCGATTTCCGGGGGATATATCCACACGCCGGCAATATCGTCAATTATATCTTTCATGCGTTGAGCGTCAAATCGTTCAAAATTTTTGGTGATGGCTCCGCTGGAATTGCGCTCACCATTGCCGATGATCTGCCCGTTTTTCATAAAGATCAAAAAGGGAATCTGCTGCGGCTTTGTTTGCCAGACATGGATACCAATGCCGCCCTTTTCGGACTGTCCTTTGAATTCATTCAATCCCAACAGATAATCTCGAAGCAGCCTGTCGATGGACATTTTGCGATTTTGCCGGCCCAGGATGACCGGTATTTCTGTGAAAGTGGATTCTGTCGAATACATGATCGCTCCCGTCGGAGAATTTATTCCCAATGTCGGTGGAATCGAGTCCCCCATTATGCTGGCATTACAATAATGGAGACGGCTTAAGTCTTTTCCCATAGCAGTTACTCCCAGACTCTGGTCAAAAACAAATACGGAATCGGTGCGATCGGAGACCACAAAGCGCGATGAATCTGCCGGAAACATGATAACCTGTGAATGGAGCTGCATCGTGTTGACGCCAAGAAATAGCATTATCACCAGTGGAAGCCTTCGTTTCAAAATTTCTCCTCACTTAATTTGCGCTAATTGTCAAAACGATGTGATCGACATTAGCATAATTACTGCGCTGCTGGTCGATGACGCGATACAAATTTTGATGGAATTCGATTGATGGTTTTATTTTTTGAGCTGGAACTCTTCTGCCATCGCGAAGCACAATTTCAAGCGTCATTTCAGCGTGGTCGGGAAAATTTTTCATTATATTTTGAAAATAGCTGGTGTTAAAAACAGCTTGCTCGGCTGTTGAGAGCGGTTTTAAAAACAGCACTTTATTTTGTGCGGTGATGAGAAAAATATTTCTGGTCTTCAAACCGAGGGGAACCGCGATGCCCGTCATTTTCCAGGCGCCAGACGGTTCCTGTTGAAGCACCAGCCGGCGATTGATGTAATGAACGCCATATTCCCGGAACAGGCCATCCTCTGTCAAAATCCGAAACGGCTGCCGGGTCGCATCCAGGTTGACGAGAATATCCGCCATGGCGATATACGGCTTCCCATTCAAATCCTTTTTGATGATGCGGTTGAAATTTTCATTTTCCAAAAAATAGAAGGCGTGATGTTCCGAAGTATGTTGGGCTTTTCCTAATTCAATGATAATTTTATCGGGCGCATTGACCCAGTACATGGCGCGCAGTTGAGGAAACAGCAGGCGCATGTAACCATATTTTGGAGGCAATTTTGTTTCACCTTTGATCGCATAAGCGCACATTCCGGTTTCAAGGGCGTAAAGCAACTCACCGGAGATCACTGAAATATAGCCATCCGGTGCGGAAATGGAAATCTTTTTGATCAGACCGCAGGACAACCCCAGTTTTTTCTCCAATAGCAAGCACAAGTTGGCGCCGATCCAGACTCGATCCGGTTTACCCTCGCTGTCTTTGATGGAAACCGATTCACCGGGGAGATCGTGTATCGATGTGATGTCGATAAATGCGTCCATTGTCATCTCTGGCTCTGAATCAGTCCTGATTTCCACATAAAATCCAGCAGCTTGCTCCGCATGGCTTTTATCCTGAGATGAAGCTCCTTTCAGAATGATCATCAGGCACATCAATAAAATATTCATCGCTCTTCTTCTGTTATCAAATGAACTAAAAATTAACCCGAGGAACAGCCCGATCCGAATCATTATCAAGTTCAAAAAAGCTCGCCTGTTTGAACTGAAATTTTTGGGCAATAAGATTACTGGGGAACGATTCGATCAGAATATTGTAGTTCCTGACCGTTCCATTATAATAGCGCCGCGCCATTTGAATCTGATCTTCGATTTCTCCCAATTGCCTTTGCAGATCAATAAAATTCTGATTGGCTTTCAGATCCGGATAATTTTCAGCCACAGCAAACAGGTTTGCCAGCGAACGTGATAGCGCATTTTCCAGCTGGCTTTTGGTTGTGACATCCTTGACCTGCATACTCTCGGAGCGCAGCCTGGTGACCTCGGACAGCAGCCCACGCTCATGGCTCATGTAGCCTTTGACCGATTCGAGGAGATTGGGTATCAGGTCGGTGCGGCGTTTGAGCTGCACATCGATGCCGCTCCAGCCTTCGGCTACAAGGTTTCTGCCGCGCACCAACTTGTTATAGATAGCAATTATCCCGAAAACCAGCAAAGCGATAATCGCGAGAAACAGGTAGATTCCAAACATGCTTGAGTCCCTTTCAGGGTTGTAAAAAATGATAGAACAATATTCCAATTTAGGTGGCTTAATATAAAGACTTCGTGATAAAAGTGCAAGAAAATTTTTTCACGACATGTAATAAATGAGAGGCAGACTGACCAGTCAGCGCGGCGAAAAGCAACAACCAAGCGTCCAAAAGCACAACGACCAAATGCTTGCGGCAAGCGATGCATCGTTTGTTCTGCAACCACATGTCCGACCACATTTTTTTTGATTTTGGAATGGGGGCTACAATGCACAAATTGCTTATCAGGAAATTTGAAATGTGTTACATCAATTTTTATATTTTAAATTTACGCGAGGTAATTTAAGCAATAGACTCTCACTATTATTACTCCTCAATTTCAAAGGATTTCAATTTTTGTAATAGTTCACCTGTCATTCCGGTTGGAGCGAAGCGGAATGCCGGAATCTCAATAATAGAACTTGTAAATATTAATTTGCAAATATATTCAGGAGATTCCGGCTAAAAACATGCCGGAATGACATTATTAGTTAAAAGTGCTGAACTATTACCATTTATTGAAAGCGTTAAGTTATTCCTGTGATGTATAATGCAAAGTAAATAATCAGGTTTGATATTTTATCGCCAAAATTTATTTTACCGTGAGTTCAAGCAATAAGTGCCACCTAGAAGTAGCTGGTGAATTCTTGATTTCAAATATTCATTTTCTCCAAAAGTCCTCTAACACAAAGCTGGGGAGATTTTGGGAAAAATGAATTTGATTGATACTTATTAATTTAAATGGTTGCAGTTGGAACTTGAATCCACCTATGAAAAAAAAGTCTTGATTGTTTGTAATAGTTCTTATATAATAAACAGTAGCAAAATAATAAAAACAAAACTGCAATTAGTTCAGTTATTGGGGCTGTTGTCAACACAATTTAATAGTGATGCCGCAGCGAATTGTTGTCCTCAGCGCGATATTTATTTGGACATGATAAATCAAACCCGGAATGACCGGATTTCAAATTTTGCTAAACCCTTCATTAACTAACAATAGGAGAATCGGAATGGAAGAAGAAGAAAAAATCGGATGCGCCAGACCGACAGGAGGCCCGGTCGGTGAAACAGCAACAGAAAAAACAGAGGAAAAAGACAATTTAATTACGGAGGTACCGAAGATGATTAAAGTAGGACAGAAAGCACCGGATTTTACTGCTCCGGCATATTTTAAAGGAAAATTTGTCGGGAAAAAATTATCGGAATATCTGGGAAAATGGGTTGTTCTCTGCTTTTATCCAGGTGATTTTACCTTTGTCTGAGCAACGGAAGTCTCAGCAGTTGCTGAAAAATATCCTGAATTTCAAAAACTTGGTGTTGAAGTATTATCGATGAGCATTGACAGTGTATTTGTTCACAAGATGTGGAATGATCACGAATTATCTAAAATGGTATCGGGCGGAATTCCGTTTCCGATGTTGTCGGACGCTGGAGGCAAGGTCGGTACTGTATACGGCATTTACGATGATGCAGCAGGAGTAGAAACCCGGGGACGATTCATCATTGATCCTGACGGCGTTGTTCAAGGTTTTGAGGTTTTAACACCGCCGGTCGGGCGCAATGTGAGCGAAACTTTGCGACAGATTCAAGCATTTCAGTTGGTCAGAAACAGTAAGGGATCGGAGGCGACTCCATCAGGTTGGAAACCAGGCAAGATGACGCTGAAGCCAGGCCCGGATCTGGTGGGGAAAGTGTGGGAAATCTGGAAAACCGATCAGGCATTTGAATAAATTTTGATGAATATAATTTTTTTTAAAAATAACATAAATTAATTTCCATGAGTATAAATCATAAAAAGAGCCCTTGCTTCAATGCAATGGCTCTTTTATATCTGCATTGTTTCACTGATCTTCACGGAAAATACATTAAACTTTAGACAAGATTTCATTAAAGATTCTGAATGTAATGTTCCTTCATAAAACCAGACCTACTAACGCATATATGCTAATTTCATCTATTTCATTCTAGATTTCCAATAATCTGGTTCTCTTTTTAAATGCATAATCGACAAGATAAATATCCCTTCTGGCTCAATGCTATAAATAATGCCAAAAGGAAATCGATTTATCAGACATCTGCGAATATCATCTTCAAGAATTGGCCAAGCTTTTGGAAGAGCTATAATTCTCTCTATTGTTTTATATACTTCGAATGCAAAATCAAAACCCAATTTATTTTGAACTTCTTCGTAGTAATCTATGGCATTGTTAAATTCTTCTTCAGCTTCCGGATGAAAGTAAAAGGTCATTTTGAAAATCGATCCTTTACTTTTTGAAACACTTCTTCACCTGGAATAGGTTTTACAACACCTGCTCTGAATTCTTGAACTCGTCGCTTCGCAATTTCAAGCCACTTACGGTCTACTATATAATCCATAGGATTTATTGTTTTAAGCAACGAATCAATTATTACTGCTCGCTCCTCAATAGGAAGGGAGGCTGCTTGGTCAATTAATTCTTCAGTAGTTAACATTATTCCCTCAAATTTTTAGTTAAATTGCATAAATAAAATATAATACAATTTTTATTAGATTTCCATATTAATATTTTTGTTTGTTTTTACAGATAAATGGTTGTCGAACAAAACCGCTTTGCTTCGTCGATGGAGGTTTAGTTTGTTTCTTCCACCATAGAAAACTATCTCCCAAAACATAATTACAACAAATCGGTTCGGTGCAGATGGCAAGCCATGACCGGTCTAATAGTATGAGTTCAGAAATCGGAAAGTTTCTCACACTTTAATCAGCCATCGCCGCCTCTGACTAATGATAGAGAGAATTTTATTGCTTGAAATGAATTCTAAATTAATATATATTAAAATATGCGAAAAGTCAAGTAAAAAATTATTTTCTATTGATGACAGAATAATTGATGACAGAATAATTGATGGTCGAATAATTTTTAAAAAACAGAAAATTAAATTCCCCAATGCCGGGACAATGATGTTGCTATTGCTTAAGAGTCTTTGGTTAGTTAGCGGGCAGGTCAGAATGATTCAAAACATAATGTACAAATTATTTTGACTCTAATCATTCTGTCAATTATTAAATTGGTTATTTGGCTATCAGCCCTTTTCACAACCTTCATGCAATCACTAAATAGTTACGAAAAATCAAATAAACAAAATTGAACCATTAGCTCATAAATCAACCCAAGGCGCGCCTAAAGGCAAATTGAATTGTTTGCCGACCATATTTATACAAAATTTGAACCGGTCTCAGCAGATAGTACCCAAAAAGGCGCAGTGAATTTTTGGAAAGATGATACCGTTTTCTCATCAAATGCACCGGTGGGAACAATGCACTCAACAGATAAACCATCCGCTGTCGGTTTTGACGAATCCAGATCATTCTTGAGAGCGGGGCGATATTTTTAGGGATCTGGTTCTGTAGAAAAGCGGCTATTTGAATGCTCTCGAGCCAGGCGATCTGCTTATTGGAGCAGTTTTGCTTCAATGCTGGTAAAAAGCCGACGGGCGCTGAAATCTGGTAAATTTTTTCGATGAGTGTTAATGCTGAGAACATCAGCGGCGATGTTCGATTAGCCTGGCAACGGCTGAGCAACAGTTGCCAATCGATTTGGTGGCGATAGTTGATAATCATTTCAGCAACATCACATAAATTCTTTAACGAAAAATCTCCACCATGCGTCATGAACAGATGGCAACACTGATGGATGAGCATATCCTCGGGAGATAGTATCAATCCATTTGACTCGCCGAACTTTTGATGAACCGCATCCAGCCAGACCTGGATCATATTTATCGGAAAAAAGGACGGATACATTGAAATGTTCCAATGGACTTCGACAGTTGTTTTTCTTTTTCGATGATAAAACGGCACCAGGTGGTGGTTATCAATTCTGGGATGTTGCAGCCAGCCATCTTTCTGATGGTAGCCTGATTTTAGAAGCAAAGTTCGGACATGCTCCAGGTCCTGTTCTCGCACTAACAGGTCGATGTCGCCCATCGCTCTTAATGAAAGATGGTGGTAAAGCGTTTCGATGTATGCAGCGCCTTTGAGCACAATCATCAGGCATTTTTCCGCTTCGAACAATCGTAAAATTTTTTGAAGCTCTTCATACAGCATAATATTTTTACCGGTGATAGCGCGGGACAATCTCTGAAATTCGGCGTGAATTTCGACTGGCATACGATCGGTGATTTCCATTTGATTCAGATTGTGATATAGCAGGGGTAAAATCTTTTCGCTTTTGGCGCAGCGGGTAATGTAGTCCCAGTTAAGATCGTGTTCGATTAATTCAAAAATAATATCCCGCTGTTTTGGCTCCAACGTTTTGCGAGCCCCGGTGATCAATAATTTATATTCATTTATCCATGGCATTTATTTGATTCTGTTTCCATTATCGTTGATGAAAATTTTATGATTAACCAATCGAATTATCATGGATATTGGTGATAATATCATTCTGATGAGAAAAGTGCTGTGACGGTTTTTAAATAATGCACGCTGTATGTGTTTTGCCGAGGAATAAATTGTCCATTGAATATTTGCAAGCTGTCCGATGAAATTGTTCCTCTGTTGAAGCTTTGGTCGGCGCAGGTCGATTCGGCGCTGGTTTCGTTCAATTGCCATAACTTTGCCGATAATTTGGCTTTGATGAAAAGGCGTATCAAATCCAGTTTGCCGATCTCCTTTGGCAATCACCAGATCGCTATCGAGTTTTCTCACAAAGCGGTGGGTGCAAAAGATCGAACCCTTTTGGAACAGAATAATATCACCGGCTTTCAGTTCGGCAACTCGACATCCGGAAACAATGACCCGATCACCAGCCCGGATCTGGGGTTCCATGCTGCCGCTGGTAACGGAAAAACAAAGCGTTTTACCCTCTGATAGTTTGTCCTTTAGCAGGTCGGTCACTGTGTTTTGAAGCGATGTTCTCATAACCATTGGCGCTGAATTCCTTTATAAAAAGCAGTCGTTGTTAATAGGCGAAGTAGCGGGCGTTGATAAAACTTCTGTGGTTGGTTTTTTGAAAACCGTTTTTCGCACCCGCGTTTGACGACAGGCTTCAGCAGATGGCGCAGTTAAATTGCCCTCTTCTGCCAATGCCAGCCCGGGGCAGGGACTGCAAAATTCAATATCGGGACAGGCAGCGCATTTAGAAAATTGCGCCAGCGTCAATTGTCGAACTTTATTCATTTGGTGAGATTTTAACCATATTTTTTCGAGGGGTTGATCGGTAATATTTCCGGCTTTAATCTGAATTTGGACGCACGGATAAACATCGCCGAATGGCGTGATAGCCATGGTCCCTCTGCCGGCGCTGCAGAGCGGCTGCTCAGCTTCCGGTTTGAAAAAGCTCCAGCGCGGATTTATCTCCTTATAATAGCGATAGAGCTGCTGTGCAGTCAGTCTCAAGTCCAGATTGTCTTTACTTCCGTTGGTTCTGGGAACGATCATCGGATTAGAAATAAAATCGGCGCCGACCTGGTTTGAAAATTTTTTCAATGAAACCATTTCTTCAGAATTCGACCGCATCACCGGTGTCTTGATGATGACCTTAAGCCCCGATTGAATCAAAAGGTCAATTGCATTTATTG
>DSAU01000331.1 GCA_011046315.1 bacterium | reverse complement strand
GCCGCGGAAGGCGCAACCAGAGCCGAATACGGCAGGGACTCGCTTCTTGTCTCGGATAAGCAGGAGGCGTCGATAATATTTCATGAGATAAAATTATTTCCGAAAATTCATCATAATTTTTTCCCGGTATGCAGTGTGGATTCAATGGTCTATTTTGTTTCACGTCGCGGTGGAAATGATGATATTTGGGCAATTGATGCGGAAGGCTCAATCCCCCGATTGAACAGCGCTTTTTTACAGTTTGAGTTTGCAGCAACCTATTTTCCTTTGAAGTCAGAGGACTTGGTATATGACATCGATGATGTGAAGTTAAGCCAAGAGGAGCTCCGGTATCGGCTTCTCGCATTTCAGCGGGTGCTGGATTATTTCCCGGTAGAACATAATTGGGTGGGATGGGCGCTCTATGAAATCGGAAAAACTTATACGGCTTTGGGTAAGAATGAGTTGGCCCGATCCTACTTTCATGAAATTCTGGATCAATTTCATGATTATCAGGAAATTGTTGTTCAGACGCGATTACGTTTGTTTCAATTAGATCATAAAATCGGCGCCGATCAATGGCGAGCATGGCTTCAACAACTGGAGGAAATTGGTCAGGAGTCGGTGGCTTTTGCTGAACTTCAAGCTGAAGCTTTGCTTTATCAAGCTGAAATATTATATTTAGAAAGGTACTATTCTGAGGCGTTGAAAAAATTAGAAATTTTGCTCGATCGATTTCCTCATCAAACCGAAATCTGCGCCAGAGCCCAACTGCTCATTGGCGACATTTTTTCGGTGTTCGGGCAGACACAAGAGCTCATTAATGCCTATCTCAAGGTGATGCAAAATTATCCGGAAGAGGAACTCCTGGTCAATGTCGCCATGTCAAAAATTCTTACTTTGCAAGAATCTGAAGATGTTTATGAGACGCTATCCAATTATCGGAATCTCATCTCTCGACATAGCAATTATCGTCGGCTTGCCGCTCGCACACAATATAGGGTCGGTGAGTTGTTTTTCTTAGCTGAAGATTTTGATGCAAGTATTGAAGAGCTTATGGTGGTGGCTGAAAGATATCCCGACCAAAAGGAGGAGGTGGCGCAAACAGCGCTATTGCTTGGAGAGGTTTTTTTAAAGAGGGGAGATCCGTTCCGGGCGACAAAACAACTTCGCCAGTTAATCGATTCGTTTGGAGGTGTTCAGGGCGGATTGTATGTGGTTGCAGCGAAAGAGCGATTATTTGAAATTTATGTAACGACTGGCGATCAATTCAGGAACGCGGGAGAATTTCAAGCAGCTTATACGCGTTATCGCTCTGCATTGGAAGTTTTTCCCCGAAGCATTGACGCCCACCGACGGATGATATCAATGATATATGCACTTGGGAGGATTGATGAGGGGATCAAGTTGTATGAAAATTTATTAAATATTCACCCGGAAGATGAGATATATTGGTATATGTTGGGATTGTGCTTCTCTTATAAAGCAACCGAAAAAAGTGAACGAACGAAAAAGTTGACAGATATTGATTTCAAACTAATGCAAAAATCGAATCAACTTATTCAGGCGGCGCTGTCTAAAAATTACCGGCTGATCCAGGCGTATTTGACCCTGAGTTATAATTATGAGTTTATTGAAAAATATCAGACTGCAAAAATGCATCAACCGCGAACCTTTATGGAATCATTGGTGGGAACTGTGATTACTCCGATCAAGTCGATTTTTCAATGGTTGACCCTTCAAAGAGAAAAAGAAAGTGAACACTGGTTTGAAAAAGCCATCGAAGCGCTTACAACAGCCATTGCGCTCAACGACGAAAAAGATAATCCATTATTGGAGAGTGAGTTGGCTCTTAATTTGGCGTCAAACTATTACAACTTAAAGGAATTCGGATTCGAACGTGCTTATTATTATTATAAAAAGCGATTGGCAATTGACAGCACCTTTGTCAATAAAAAAATCAAGGCTGAAATTTATAAACGAATGGGGCACTGTGCGTTAGGCGTGGAGGATTTTAGGGATGGTCCAGGATATTTGTTGCGGGCAATTTCCCTGTACCATGATTTGGGAGATATGGACAACTGGTTATTGAATGTGAAGCGGTTGGCTTTGCTGTATCAACTGGCAGAGGATTATGACCTTTCAATCGAATATTTTAAAATGGCAGCTGAGGAAGATGAGCGGCAGAAAAATTATAATCAATTGGAGGTAAATTACCGAAGCATCGCATATAATTTTCAACTGCTCAATGATCAGGAAGAGGCAATCAGATATGGCCGGAAAGCGCTGGCATTAATCGAAAGCAATAAGGTCGACCGGGTTGAACCCAGACCAAATTGGATAAAAATTGGGATCCTCAACGTAGAAATTCCCATTTGGAATTTGGGACAAATCGGCGCCGGAGGTTCAACTGCCGCTGAAGGATTTACCACCGACGAAGAGGTCGCGCTTATTTACTCCATTTTGGGACAGGCTGCGTACGGTCAGCGTTCAATCGGCGGAGCGATCGACTATTTGGAAAAAAGATTGGAAATATACCAAAAGCGAAAGGATAGCCTGGCAGAGGCTATATTGCTGAACAATATCGCATATCTGAACTATATCGATTGTGACTATCAAGCCGCCTGGTACTATTATGAACAGTCTTTGCAAAGAAGCAGAAAAGCTAAAAATCTTCCCGGAACCTTGACTAATATGCTTAACCTGGCAACTTTGGGAGTGATCGTTAATCAGGTACGGATGACCGAAATCGGGCAAAATCCGGATTGGCTGGCTGATTCAGAAATTGCTGAAAGCCGGACCCACATCGCAAGTTTGCGTTACCTGAAAGAGGCAAATGAGTTAATAGCAGATAATGAGCTTGGCTTTAATAAAGAACGGATTGAAATTTATCTTCTTCTGGGCAGCTTGCATTTGCAATCTTCATTGTCACGATCGTCGGATTTGGATACCACAGAAGTTCGAAATTTTGAAAATCAATTGCAGCGATTTGAAGGCTGGGCGGCTGCTGACAGTTTTTTTGTAGAGTGTTTAAAGTTGGCGAAGCGCGAAAACGCCGCGTTTTATCAAATGTGCGCGTTACGTAAATTGGGCTTTGTGTCATATTTGTTGGGTGATTATGTTGATGCACTGAACAAATTTTTTGAGGCAAGAAAGCTGGCGCTTCAACGAAATTATCAGTCATCGCTTTGGAAGATCAATTATGACATTGGCTGTTTGCTTGTCGAAAATAATCAATTAATTGGTAATGATCAGCGGGTGAATAACGCCGGATATTATTTAAATCAAGCCATTGAATCGTTGGAAGAAGGCGCATATCAACGGAAGAGTTTTCGATCATCAATTTTTTACCAACAGCAGGTGCGGTCGTTATTCGAGACTGCGGTATGGGATGCCATTACCAACGGAAATGAACTAACGGCTTTGAGATATTCAGAGCAATACCGCGGAAGGAAATACATTGATCTGTTGTCAGATCACAAGTTGCAATTAAAAAAGGAGCGTCATAAAATTTTTCTTGGCAACGCCCGTTTCCTTCAAAAAGAGATTTATGAATTGGAATTAAAAATCCGAAAAGCACAGGAGCAGGAAAAGTCAAGGGACGCGAACTATGAAACGTGGATTCGTCAAAAAAGGAATTATGAGCAGGAATACCAACATCTTTTAGTTGATTTGAAAGCCGAAGACCCCGAGCTTGAATCCTTTATTCACACGGAACCAGTGACTTATCGGCACATTCAGGAAATATTAGATGATAAAACCCTGATGGTCAGTTATTTTTCGACCGAAAATCGATTGTTTGTTTGGAGTATGGATCAAAAATCGATTCATTTTGAACAGCGACCTTATGCTCGAAAAGAGTTTCAGAACATATTGGATTCATTCATTTCCAGATTAGAGAATGGTCAACTAAATGATCAAATCGGGGAGGCGATCAGTAGCGTGTTTCTCGATCCGATAAAAGACAGAGTTGCATTATATCAAACGATTGTTTTTGTTCCTGATGAAGCTATGTTTGATGTGCCCTTTGGGTATTTGACCAACTGTTATAATTCGGGTCAAATGGGTGATTTTAAAGTTGTAACCATCGCGCCCAGTATGTCGACCTATTATTACAGTTATCAAAAGCGGAAGATCAAAGAGCACCAGGTTTACACATCGAGTCTGGAATTGGGAAGTTTATTGTTTGACCTGGGCTATGATGTGAGCGAAAGCGCTGCTACAGCAGCATCGAGCACCAACCAATCCGAGCTTATTTCGCAGATGATTCAAAATGCAAATGTTATTGTTATTAACAGTGAGATAATACCGGATAAAGACTATCTGATGTCGCTGGTCAGAATCAGCGATTCGGCGGGAAACGACATTTCTCTAAAACTTAGAGATTTGTATTCTTTGGATTTAAACGCCTCGCTAATTGTTGTGTCTTCCCCGGGTCGGTGGGATGCGAACCTCGGTTTTTTGTTAATGAAGGCTTTGATTTATGCCGGAAGTCCAACCTTGATTTTTTCAACGGAACACAATCTCGATCCGTTTTTCTGGGAGTATTATTTTGAAGCGCTGTTGGATTACCCACCAGCAGAGGCGCTTGCCAGAGTGCAGCAGCGGAAAAAAGGCGGGAATATTGATCTTTTGCCTTATGTCTTCTCGAGTGCAGTCGGCTTTGAGGGAATGAATGAAGCAAAAGAAATAAAGTTTGCCGAAGAAAGATTCTGGGCAAAGGTGAGCCATGGCAATAAGTATTATGAGGAAAAAAAATGGGAAGATGCAGTATTCGCTTATGAGCAAGCGCTGGTCATGGCAAAAAAACAAGGAAATGTAAACGCGATTGAGAATTTGCAGGAATATATTTTATACAGTGCGGCAAACGGTGCGATGTGGGAAAAAGCGATTGAATACCAACGGAACATTTTAGCCGAAGCCAAGCAAGACGGCAGCATTGATGAGGTGATCAAAGAATACAAATATCTGATCTATTTTTATACTCAGGGCCGTTATTATGAAAAAGCGATTATGGCGCAGAAAGAATATTTGGCGCTTTCCCAGCAATACGGGTTATCTGAAGAGACAGCCAACGCTTATCATCGGCTGGGACTAATCCAAGAGCAGGAACGAAATTTTATTGAAGCCGAAGAAAATCTGGGATTCGCGATTCGAGAATATCGTCAGTTGGGAGATAGTTTAAAGGTTGCTGAATGTCTCAAAGATCGGGGCAGGATTTATATGCTTAATTTGGACAATTATTCACTGGCGATTGAAGACCAAAAGCGAGCGCTGCTAATTTATCAAAGTTTCGGCAATGAGGAACGGTCTATTGAGTTGTTGCAAAACCTTGGATTAAGTAACGAACGGTTGGCAAACTATCAAACAGCGCTGAAATATCAAATGGAAGCGCTAACCCTGGCAAAGCGGTTTGATTCCAGCTTGTGGGTGTCGTTGTCAAAGCAGCATCTGGCAAATGTTTATTGGAAGATGGGGGGGTATCAGCAAGCTCTAAAATATCAGACAGACGCATTGAAAGATTTTGAAGAGATGAAACAGTTAAAACTTCAGTCGGTGGCTCTGGCAACTTACGGCTTAATTCTTTTGAGCCTCGGCGATCCAGAAAGTGCCCTGATCGCTGAAAAAAAGGCGTTATCCTTGGCAGAGCAAGTTGCTGATCTGCAAGATATGGCAACGATTCACAAAAATATTAATTTAATTTATCGCTCCCAGAATCAATGGGCTGATGCGCTGAAGCATATCCAACTGGCGATAGAGTTGGATCAAAAAATAGGCTCCGAACGCGGTCTCAGCTATGACTATCGGGACCTTGGCGTCATATTGGCAAAGCAGGATAAAGCTGATGAGGCGTTGAGCAATTTCAGAAAAGCTCTCAAAATAAGTCAGCGAATATTGGATGGGCGCAATATCGCGCAGTGCTTATACGAAATTGGTAAAATTCATTACAGCGCCGGCAGGGTTGGATTGGCTTTGGATAGCTTATCATTGGCTTCACAACAAGCCGAAGCGTTGTTTGTGCCTGAAGTTCAATGGCGGGCGCTAAGGATGATCGGCATGGCTTACCGTTCGTCGGCAAATTTGCAGCAAAGCATGGAGGCTTACAAAAAGGCTTTGGATGTGATCGAGACAATGAGGTCGCAAATCAAAGTGGAGGAATTTAAATCCGGATTTATCGATGACAAATTGGATGTCTACAGCGATTTGGTGCAAATTTATCTCGAGTTAAATCGCATTGAGGAAGCATTGCAGGTTGTTGAGCGGGCAAAATCTCGAAATTTTGTTGATATGCTGGCAAATAAGGACATCCAGTTTGGTGGCGAGGCTGATCAAAAATATTTGCAAGCACAAACCGAGCTGCAGGAAGAAATAAGTCGCGTTCAACATAAAATCGCTGCAATTCGGGTTAAAGCACAGATGACCCGCGCAGATGAACAACAAATGGCTCAGCTTTCCCAAAGATTGGAGCAGTTAAAAAAAGAATATACCGATTTATTGGTCACTTTAAAGCAGCAGAATCCGGAGTTGGCTGATTTGGTCACCGTGGATCCGGTTGAAATTACATCTGTTATGTCGATGTTACCTGACAGTGTCGCAATTTTAGAGTATTATTATACAGCAGAAAAAATATTTGCGTGGACAGTTACAAACCACAGCATTCAAGTTCAGGAGACAGAATTTTCATTGGACACCCTATTTGCTTCAGTTGATGCATTCAGGGTTGCCATTGAAAAGCAGCTTCCGGTTTCAAAAATATCCAACAATCTGTATAGTGTTTTAATTAAGCCCATAGAAAAGTCATTGGCAAAAACAAAGCACCTGGTGATTGTTCCGCACGGGGTGTTGCATTACCTCCCATTTGCAGCGTTGTTGAATGATGACTCACAGTATTTGCTGGATAAATTTTCGCTTTCATTATCACCGAGTGCGATGGTTTTGTCAATTTGCATGGAAAAAGGAGACGCCTATTTGGATGACGAAAGCTGGCAACCGAATATCCTGGCGTTCGGTAACCCAAAACTTGAAGAGCCGGGTTTAGAATTGCCGTTTGCGGAGAAAGAAATTGAAAGCGTAGGTTTATTATATCAGAATGTAACGCCCTTTCTGTTTGATCAGGCAACCGAAACCAATTTAAAACTGCAACACCGTGAAGCGAGTCTTTTCATCTTTTCCTGTCATGGCGAATTCGACACAGTCAGTCCTTTGTTTTCTGCGTTGTTGCTGGCGGCGGACGATGAAAACGACGGGCGTTTAGAGGCGCATGAAATTTTTGGTCTGGATTTAAACGCCTATTTGGTTTCGATGAGCGCCTGCGAAACCGGGCTGGCAAAGATTGGCGCAGGCGATGAGGTTATCGGGCTGTCAAGAAGTTTTATTTATGCCGGTAGTTCATCGTTGTTGTCCAGTCTTTGGAAGGTGGACGATCTGGCGACGGCGGTGATGATGAAACGATTTTTTAGATATGTAAAGCAACGAGAATCACGATCGAAAGCGTTGCAAAAAGCATCGCTGTTCGTTAAAAATAATATAAATGAGCATCCATTGTTCTGGGCGGCTTTCAATATTACGGGTGATTTTAGATAATATTTCTATATATTTAATTTTTTACTTGACAAATATGAATATTTTGTTATATTAGTGTGTTGATAGGCTTTGGTATAATAAACTATAATCAAATAAGGGGCTATAGTTTATCCGAAGCTAAATTATAAAACCCAGGGAGGTGAAGCAAAATGAAATCCTTAAGACTTTTAGTGGTTTTGATTCTGCTGGTTTCTTTGACGCTGTTGTTTTTATCAGGATGTGCGAAAAAGGAAGAAGTCGAGACGGCTCCTGAAACAGAACAGTTGGAAGAGGCTCCAGTGGACACAATTACTCCTCCTCCGCCGCCTCCAGAAGGTGAAGAGGGAGAAGAAGCCCCACAAGGTACCATTGAATAATCGTGAGATTTGTTCAGGGTTCAAATTTACAAAAGGAGAGAGTTTTTCTCTCCTTTTTTTTTGTCAAATGTCGGGTTGATTCGTTTTGCCAAAGATTAGCTGAATTGACTTGTTTTTTAAAATAGCCGGCTTTTAAGAGCCATTAACAGAAATGGCTAATTTTACCTTGAATGTGAATTCGCTATCGGATAAAAACACTCATCGAATTGCATTCTTCATTAATTGTCAGTTTGTTAATTCAATCACTGCCAACAATTCTGCCAAAGCAAATATTTCCCTTTGAATTAATTAATTATTTTTGTAAATTTTGCTCGATGTCAAATAAATCGTGTTTATTTCAAACGTTAAGGTTTCGATGAATAGAACTGATGTCGGTTTGAGATTGGCCATCATCGGAGTTGGCAGGGTTGGTTCGGCTTTGGCGCTGGCTCTGGATAAAGATGTGGTCGAAACCAAGGCAATCATCGACAGCGATTCGGAAAGGCTTCGAATAATCAGCAACCTAGTGGAAGCATCGTGTTATTCTACGGACATTGCTGATCTTCCAGTCGTCGATGTTATTATTATTGCTATTCCGGACGACGGCATCGCTTCGATGGTAGCGAGGCTCGAAAAAGTTTTTTCGCACCAAAAATTAGCCCAATTTGTTTTTCACACTTCTGGTGTATTAACAAGTGAAGTTTTGATGCCGTTAAAAAAGAAGCAATCGGTGTTCATTGCCAGCTTGCATCCGGTTCAAACATTTTCCGGAAGCATCGATGACCAACGCCGTTTCAAACACGCGTATTTTGATGTGGAAGGTGATGCTGAGGCTATGGTTCAGGCAGAAATCATCACCAATTTATTAGGAAGCCAGCTAATAGAGATTATCCCAGAACAAAAACCCATCTTTCATCTTGCCTGTACGATGGCATCAAATTATTTAAACAGCTTGCTTTTTATGGTTACGAATCTAATGAAGCACATCGACCTTTCAGAAAAGGAAGCTTTAAATATTTTGTATCCGCTGCTGGAAGCAACATTACAAAACATCAAACAGGATGGTTTGGAAAAAGCCCTGACCGGTCCTGTTCTCCGAGGAGACATTGGCACTGTTCAAAAGCATTTACAAATTTTACAGAATAAATTTCCCCACTTTAAACAGGCATATCTGGAATTGGGAAAAATCCTGATTAGCAACATTAAAGCCAACACCACGTCAGTTGAAAAAAACCACATCATTATTAAAAAAATATTAACAACCAATGAAAGTTAAATTTTCATGAATAATGGGTTAGCCGATTATCACATTCACACATCCCTTTGCAATCATGCTCAGGGAACAATGCAGGCATTTGTTAAGTCTGCGTTGAAAGCCGGTTTGGCCCAAATGGGATTTTCTGACCACAATCCAATGCGCTCCGGGAGTGGTGGCAGATTTCGAATGCGGGAAAAGGATTTTGAAATCTATTTCGAGTCAATTGAATTGCTGAAGAGAAAATTTCCGGAAATTGACATCAAGCTTGGAATCGAGCTCGATTTTATCGAAGATGAATTTGATTATCTTCTTGAGTTCGTCAAAAAATTTGATTTCGATTATATTATCGGAAGCGTTCACTATTTGAGATTAAATGGCAACAGCGACTACAAATATTTAAATGAATTTACCGCTTTACCGAGCTCAATAAAATATCAAATGTATTTTGAGCAGATAAAAAATGCTGCCGCCAGCGGCGTTTTTAATATCATTGGTCATTTTGATCTGCCAAAACGATTTTGGGGTAAACTTGACAATAGTGAAATTGAATATGCCAAAGATGCGTTGGAAACGATCAAAAAACATAATTTGTGCATTGAGGTTAATACTTCTGGTTATCGAATCCCAGGTTTGGGAGAACCATTTCCAGATGAGCGGTTGTTGGTTTTTGTAGCCGAGCTTGAAGTGCCCGTTTTGCTGGGGTCAGATTCTCATCACCCGGCGGAGATTGCCAGCTATTTCGGAACCGCGGCACGCCTGTTAAAAAAAATCGGTATTACTTATCTGGCGAGTTTTACGAAAAAAGAAATTCACTTGAATTCCATTTCTGATTTGTAACCAATTGGAGGACAGGGAAAAATCCGGTTTAAAAATGTCGGGTATTAACCAGAGATCCCAGACAGGTTAAAGCAAGAGATTTTTCGGATTTTAGAAGGGCAAAAAAACAATATCATAATTTCAACACAAGCGAATGCAATTTCTTTTAAAAGACAGAAAATATTATGAACAGATTGAAGAAACTGTTCTGGCGCCCTATGCAACCAAAACCGTAGGAGCAAATGATACGCGTGTTTACCCAGAAGTGGAACATGCTTATCGCACCGCTTTTCAGAGGGACCGGGATCGAGTTGTTCATTCCCGGGCGTTTCGCCGCCTAAAACACAAGCAGCAGGTGTTTTTGATTAGTGAAGGCGACCATTATCGCACGAGATTGACCCATACTTTAGAGGTTGCTCAATTATCACGAACAATGGCTCGTGCGTTGGGTTTGAACGAGACCATGGTGGAAGCCATTGCGCTCGCTCACGATCTGGGACATACTCCGTTCGGACATGTTGGCGAAATTGTTCTGAATCAAATTTTAACAGGAACTGACGATCTAAATGGTCTGCTGAACAAAAAAAATATCGGCGGTTTCAAGCATAACTATCAGAGTTTGAGGGTGTTAGACAAGATCGAAAAAAAATATGAATTTGATGGATTAAATTTAACCGCTCCGGTTAGAGAGGGTGTTTTAAAGCATACCCGATTATTGAAAGGCCAGTATCAATACCCTGATTTATATTATGATGGATTGTACTTCGACACCGACAATGCAACCACGCTTGAGGGGCAGGTAGTCGCGATTTGCGATGAAATTGCACAAAGGACGCACGATTTGGAAGATGGTATTCGGGCCGGACTGGTTGAGTTGGAGCATGTTAGGGAAAATAAAATTATTGTTTCAGTTGAAAAAAAATTTAATATTGCTCATTTGTTGCCGGTTGACCGATACAAATAT
>DSAU01000231.1 GCA_011046315.1 bacterium | reverse complement strand
TTAATGATCAAAAAGGATACAAATTGCACCCAACATATTTTTCATACAGGGCAGATTGCTCCCAATTAGCCGAATAGCGAATTTTTTAAATTATCGATTAGTTCATTGAAAATATGAAATTAAAATAGGCAAAAAATATTGGCACTATACTTGCTTTAAAACTGAGAGAAAAAACCGGAAGAGGGTTTTTTAGAAATTCAGTTTATTTTAATTTGGGAGATACTTAGGTTTTGGCGTTTGTTGTTTTTATTTTGATTTCTCTGTTTTATAACTGTCACGGACAAAATGATATGCAGCAAAATATTGGTCATTCTAAGATGTCTATCACTATTGTATATGATAACGTGAGCAATGATTCCACCTTAACTTCAGAGTGGGGATTTGCCTGCGTGATTCAGACCGAAAAAGATACCATATTGTTCGATACGGGAGGCAAGGGTAAAGTTTTACTGGACAATTTGAAAAAATTGAGTATTGATCCCTGTTCAATACATTCAGTAGTGATCTCACACAATCATTGGGATCACCAGGGCGGGTTGAAAGATTTTTTAGCTGTCAATCCAGAAGTGACTGTTTTCATTCCGAGTTCGTCACCATCGGAGTTGGAAGACGAGATTGATTCGCAGGGCGCCAAAACTGTCCGAATCGATTCGTTCAAGCAAATCAGCAACTCCATTTGGTCGGCGGGCGAATTGAAGGAAAATATCCCTGAACAATCGTTGTTGCTGCAGTCAACCAAAGGACTGGTGATAATCACCGGCTGCGCCCATCCTGGCGTTGTGCGGATTATCGAGCATGTGAAGCCGCTGTTTCCTTATGAACCCATCTATCTGGCAATGGGCGGGTTTCATTTGAAAGGTGAAACTGCTGAAAATATCAACAACATTGTAAAAACGATCCACGAGTACGGTGTCAAAAAAATTGCGCCCAGTCATTGTACGGGAGAAGCTGCTATCGAAATTTTTAAACAACGATTTGAAAAGGATTTTATCCAGTCTGGGGTTGGAAGAAGGATTGTCTTTTAAAAATATTCAAATGACAAAAAACAAAATACAAATAAAAAATAATATTCAATTTCCAAATCTGTCAAACACGAGAACATAGTGGATCCAATTGCAACTGAAAATTTGCACACCAACTTTTTGAGATTTGACTATTGGAAATTTGAAATTATTTGAAATTTGAGTTTTGTGGTTTGGAATATAAAATCGGAGGAGGTGAAATATTATGCCAGGAGGAGATGGAACTGGACCGGCAGGAAAAGGATCCGGAACAGGCAGAGGTCTCGGAAGAGGCGGCGGCCGTGGGCGCATGGGCGGGTCACAGCCTGGAGCTGGACCAAGCGGCAACTGCCTTTGCCCAGCCTGCGGAAACGTGATTAAGCATCAACGGGGTAAACCATGTTATGAAATTACCTGTCCAAAATGCGGCGCCAATATGGTGAGGGAATAACTTTGACAGTGTTGTCAGATGTGCAATAATTGACGAGAAAATTGTGAACAGAGTGGATGGTGGGGTTGCTTAGTTTTAGAATATGCGAAAGCGCCGGCAGGAGAGGCGATGCAGGAGATTGTGAATAAAATTCTTTCAAAGATGGAGGAGAATGAGGAGGCTTGGGATTAGAAGATGTTTAAAGATTTAAAAATTCATCGTCGCTCAAACCAGCTTGATTAATGATTGCTCGAACGGTTCCTTCGGGCAATGAACCAGGATGGTTGTTTGTTTTCTGGTTTCTGGATTCCACCAGATTTCATGGCTACCTTTTGTCTGTCGATCGAAAGTGAATCCGGATTTACGCAATTTACGAACAATATCTCGGTATGAGAATCCAGCTAATCGTCAAGACGAAAAACTAACTGGGATATCGATTTCAAACTTTTCTGGTTGATGACGATGCAACTGTGGTGGCAGTTCGTCTCCGTGCTCAAGATAAGATTCAATTAATTTTTGGGTCACATCCCGAACAATTTCCAGGGTTTCAGCAACGGTGCATCCCTGGATGACCAGTCCTGGTACATCATCGCTTGTTGCTAAATAAGCGCCATTTTCTAATTGTTCTGATTGAACTTTTAAAACAATTTCAGCCATAAATTAACCTCCTTTTGTCAATAGATGATAAATAAGAAAAATGGAGAAAAAAATACATGATCATCAGCATCGCCAGCGGAAAAGGCGGAACAGGAAAGACAACGGTAGCGGTTAATCTGGCGCTGTCATTGGAAAATAATGTACAATACCTGGACTGTGATGTTGAAGAACCGAATGGACATATCTTTATCAAACCTGAATTTCAGCCGCCAATTACGGTGGGTACGCCGATCCCAGAAGTGGATAAATCGAAATGCAGCTATTGTGGCAAGTGTGGTGAAATTTGCCAGTACAATGCCATCCTGGTGATAAAAAATAACGTGCTGGTCTTTCCAGAGCTATGCCATTCCTGCGCTGGTTGCTGGCTGGTCTGTCCTGAAGATGCCATTTCTCCCATCGAGCGAGAACTGGGCATTATCGAGCAGGGCAACAATGGCGGTGTCGAATTCATTCATGGCAAACTTCGCATCGGCGAAGCCATGTCGCCGCCGTTGATTCGTAAAGTGAAAGAAAAGATAGATCCTGCCAAAACAGTTATTATCGATGCGCCGCCTGGCACATCATGTCCTGTGATTGAATCAATAAAAAAAAGTGATTTTATCCTGTTGGTCACCGAACCGACGCCGTTTGGTCTGAACGACTTGAAGCTGGCGGTGGAAATGGTGCGCAGCCTGAAGCTCAAACTTGGTGTCATTATCAATCGGTCCGATGTTGGCAATGATGAGGTGCGAGACTATTGCGCAGAAGAAAATATTCCGATCTTGATGGAAATCAAAAATGACCGCAAAATTGCCGAAGCCTATTCCCGAGGGGTTCCGCTGGTGGCGCTTTATCCCGAATACAGGGCGAAATTCCAAACATTGTACCACGACATCGAGAGGAGAGCAGGCGCATGAAAGAGATCGTGATCATCAGCGGCAAAGGCGGTACGGGTAAAACAACCATCACAGCGGCGTTTGCAGCGCTGGCAAAAAATAAAGTCATGGCCGACTGCGATGTCGATGCAGCGGATCTGCATTTAATTCTCAGTCCCGACATTCAACATGAGGAAGATTTTTACAGCGGCAAAACAGCATTCATCAGGGAAAACGATTGCACTGATTGCGGCAAATGCTTGGAAGTCTGTCAGTTCGCTGCCATCAGCCCTGACTTCATTGTCGATCCTGTTGCCTGTGAAGGCTGCGGCGTGTGCGTGTATTTCTGTCCTGTGGATGCTATTGATTTTAATGAAAATTTGAGCGGCAGCTGGTTTATTTCCAATACCCGTTTCGGGACCATGGTTCATGCCAGATTGGGCATTGCCGAAGAAAATTCAGGCAAGCTGGTCACCCTGGTGCGGCGACAGGCAAAGCTGCTGGCAGAAAAGCAAAACGCCGATTACATCATCGTGGATGGAGCGCCAGGTATTGGCTGTCCTGTAATTTCTTCCATTACAGGCGCCAACGCTGTGCTTGTTGTCACCGAGCCAACATTATCTGGACGGCATGATCTGGAACGAGTCGTCAGTCTGGCAGCGGGTCATTTTCAAATTCACACTTTTGTCTGCGTCAATAAATATGATCTGAATGCGGAGATGACCGATCAAATCGAAGGATATTGTCAGGAAAATAATATTGGATTTGTCGGTAAGATTCCTTACGATACTATCGTCACCGATGCCATGGTGCAGGCGAAAACCATTATTGAGTTTTCGGATGGGGTGATTGCAAAGGAAATTGGTATAATGTGGGAAAAAATCAATAGATCAATTTAAATGGAAGAAAGCCCGTGAACAACAAAATTAAGCTTGGAATTATTATCTGTAATCGCTATCACACCTGTGCTGGCGGCAAATGTTTTCGATCACTGCGAAATCGGGAAGGGGCGTTCAGCATTTACAAAGATCAAGAGGTTGAACTGGTCGGCTACACCACCTGCGACGGTTGTCCTGGTGGCAATGTCGAATATGCGCCTGCGGAAATGATCAAAAACGGGGCAGAAGTCATCCACCTGGCTACTGGGTTGGTGGTTGGTTATCCGCCGTGTCCCCGAATCACGACCTTCAAAGATTTTATCGAGGAAAAATATGGTTTAAAGGTTGTTTATGGGACGCATCCCATCCCGCAAAAATATTTTATTACGCATACGAATTTGAAAACATGGGATTCGCCCAGGTGGCAAGAAATTATTCAGCCGACGCTGGCGGATGAGCAAAATCGTTTAGCTTATGATTAATTTTTTTGAACCCACCCTTGCGAAGGTTCTAAACCTTCGCAAGGGGTGATAAACAGGAAATTTAGCAATGCTATTGAAAGAAAAAATTGAAGCGGCCCTGCGCCAGGTGATCGATCCTGAAACCAGCATGGATGTGATGCGAATGCAACTGGTGAAAAATTTGAATGTCAACGAAGATGGATCGGTTTCGCTGACGTTTATTCCATCTTCGCCCTATTGTCCGCTAGGATTCCAACTGGCCATCAGCATACAGGAAGCGGTTAAAAAAGTTGATGGCGTGACCCAGGTAAAAATCGAAGTGGAAAATTTTGTTCGGGCGGAGGAGTTGAAAAAGATTTTGGAGGAATTGGATGTTTAGTTGAGTAGGTAAGTGGTTAAATTGTTGAGTAAGTGGTAATAGTAATATTAACTTCGAGGAATTCAGTTATGCCAACTTATGAGTATCAATGTCAGCAATGCGGGCATCATGTTGAAGCATTTCAGAGCATGGGCGATGCGCCATTGATCAACTGCCCCGAATGTGGGGGGAAATTGCAGCGGATGATCACAGGCGGCAGCGGTTTTGTTTTGAAAGGGAGCGGCTTTTATCAGAATGATTACAAAAAGCATGATAGCTGCTGTTCCCACGGAGAAAGCTATGATAATCCGAAGCGGTGTTGTGAAAATTGACCAGAAAAAAGTTGGAAAGACTCAGATGTACTCCACCTCGGAGGTGGGATACATCTAAGTAGAGATATAAATTAAAACAAGGAGCACCAACATGAAAGTAGCTATTTCAACCGACAGTGGTTATGTTTCAGCCCATTTTGGGCGTTGTCCTGAATTCACCATCTTAGATATTGATGATGGAAAAGTCGTGAATAAGCAAATGATCCTCAATCCTGGGCATCATCCTGGATTTTTGCCAGGTTATTTCGAGCAGATGGGAATCAATGCCGTGATCGCTGGCGGCGGCGGCACACGGGCACAGATGTTATTTGCAGAAAAAAATATCCAATTTGTTTTGGGCGTCACAGGTGAAATCGATGACGTGATCGACAAATTGTGCAAAGGCGAATTGGAAGGTGGTGAAAGTCTTTGCAGTCCTGGAGCGGGAAAGGGATATGGTGTTGAGAAGGATGAATGCGATCACGGGGAGCACGGTCATCATTAGGGACTTATTGAGATATTGGCATCAAAAAAAATCTAAAAGCCAAAAGCCAAATTTCAAATAAATCACAAATTCGAATGTTCAATGCAGTTCGATTTGGATTAATCACAAGGAATAATCTGGACAATGATTATTTTCCTAAAATTAGAGAGGAATGAAATGAAAAACCTGATAAAATTTTCTTGTGTGATTATCGTCATGCTATTGTGGACGAGTTTTTTATTTTCCCAGCCAGGCAGGGGCTTGAATCAAAGCGAGATAACCAAATTATACAAGGCTGCAACCGAGACAACGGTTGAAGGAAAAATAACCGATGTTATGGTTGCCGATTCTGGTTACGGCCGCTTTCCAGCCGTTATCGTTGATTTAAAAACCAAAGACGAAATAATGAAGGTTTACATCGGTCCGAACTGGTATTTAGGCAATGAAAAAATTGAAATGAAAAAGGATCAATCTTTGACCGCTACAGGCTCAAAGGTGACTCATAATGATCAGCCGTTGATCATTGCCCGAACCATGAAATACGATGGCAAAGAGATTACCTTTAGAGATGATAAGGGGATTCCCGTCTGGGCAGGCAAGGCAATGGGGCCAGGCACTGGGAGAGGAAAAGGAAGACGGATTCGGTAAAAATCTAAATTCCAACTGACAAAATACAAACAAATTTCAAATCTCAATCTTCAATTTTCAAACAAAATATTCTCTGATCAAATGGCGTTTGGAAAGTTAGATATTGGGTATTATTTGTGATTTGTATTTTGAATTTTGGGATTTTCTTAAATAAAATAAATTCCATTTCATAAACCCAAACAGGGAAGGAGGTGAACAAATATGCCCGCAGGTGATGGAACAGGACCAATGGGGATGGGTCCCATGACAGGACGAGCGTCTGGCTATTGTGCTGGCTACGGCGCTCCTGGCTATGCCAATCCTATTCCAGGTCGAGGCTATGGCTTCTGGGGAGGCGGCAGAGGATCCTTTGGCAGAGGCAGGGGACATCGGCACTGGTATTATGCGACGGGACAGTCGTTTTGGGCGCGTCAGGCAGCTTATGCACCCATGCCTTATGCTGCGCTTCAATATGGACCAGCGCCCTATGCGCCGCCCATGACACCAGAGCAAGAGCTAACCTATCTGAAAGATCAGGCAGAATACCTAGCGACATCGCTGGATGAGATTCAGCAAAGAATCTCGGAGCTGGAAGGAAAAGCCAGGAATTAGCTTTTTCAGTTGTGTGGTGAAGTTTCTATTCAGCCCGAATAAGAAAATTCAGATGGGAGAAAATAGAAGGTGGGGCGCAAACTAAGGCTTACCCCCCTTGAATCTGAAATAAATTTTTAGTAAATTATTTAAAAGTTGATAATTTTTATAAAACAGTCGCTACAAGATCGATCTAATTTGGTGCTCACTTGTTGATTGTTCGTCGACTAAAATTGGTGATGATCTAAGTTGAGAATAATGGGGTTGGCAGCGGCAATAGGATCCGGAATCTTTAACAAAAGATGCAGACAATAAGCCTTTTAATCAGCTATAACTAAATTTAAGTTTATCAAAAGAAGGAGAAATGATATGAAGGTATTAGTCTTCGGTGGATCTGGAAAGATTGGTTCTGCGGTAGCATGGGATATGGCAAAGGATAAGCAAATTACCGAGATAGGAATTACGGGCAGACGGAAGCAGGCTCTGGAGGAAGTCAAAGCGTGGATCGGCAGTGATAGGGTGATCCCGCACGTTTTGGATGTCAACGACAAGCTGAGCGCCACAAAATTAATGAAACAGTATGATGTGGGAGCGATTGCTCTCCCCGATCGAAGGACGAGCTATAAGGTCGCCCATTTTGCCATTGAGAGCGGGTTGAACATTGTTGATATGCTCGAAGAATATCATCGGCGTCCCGATGCCTATGAAATTGAGGGCTTGGAAATTCCTGATGGAATAACACTCGATGAATATGGGGATTGGCTTCATGAAACGGCGATTGCCAATGGCGTCACTTTTGTCGATGGGATGGGCTTTGCGCCTGGTTTGAGCAATGTTACTGTTGGTGAGGCAATTCGAAAAATGGACACAGCCGAAAGCGCAATAGCACGAGTTGGCGGCATTCCCTCGAAGGCAAGCGCTCAAAAGCACCCGTTAAAATATATGATTACCTGGGCGTTTGAGCACGTGTTACGGGAATATATGATTAAATTGAAAGTAATTAAAGACGGCAGGGTAGTCGAAGTGGATGCAATCGGTGATCGGGAACGTTTTCGCTTTACAAAATTTGGCAAAGACGAACAGCTGGTATGCGCCGTTACACCAGGCATGCCCAGCTTTATTTTTTCAAGACCAGAGCTTAAAGAATTTGCTGAGAAAACAATTCGCTGGCCTGGGCACTGGGAGGGCGTGGACACATTAAAGGAGTGTGGCTTACTCGACATTGAGCCTCACGATTTTCAAGGGTCAAAGATAGTTCCCCGTGAATTCCTGCTGTCTCTCATAACGCCCAAACTTCGACCATTGGAAGGTGACACGGATGTGTGCGTGATGTATAATACCGTGATTGGAAGTAAAAATGGTAAAAAAGTTAAAATTGAATATTTCTTGTGGGATGAGGCTGATACCAAAAACAATATTTCTTCCATGATGCGGATTACAGGCTTTCCAGTGGCGATCACTGCAAAACTTTTGTTAGAAGGGGAAATTACAGAGAAAGGAATCGTGCCACCCGAAGATTGCATCAAAGGCAAGGTCTATGATCGATTTATGGAAGAGCTGAAAAAAAGGGATATCAATATTCTTGAGGAACAGGTAATTGAATAAAAAAGCGAATGCCCCTTTGAAAGTTACTTATGATTGTATCCCCTGTGCGATTGGCAGTTTGATTAACCTCTTTAGGAAGGGTTTGGTGGCTGAACCGAAGCAAGAACAGGCGATGCGTGCTTTGCTTGACTATCTCACTAAAATTGATTATCATCAATCGCCGCCTCAATTAGGGCGGGAAATGCATCGTCTGATTCAGCAGGTTCTCCACAATCCTGATCCATATTATGAAATCAAACAAAAATTCAATCGCTTGATGCTGGATTATTATCCTGATTTGAAAAATTTGGTAGATGAGGCGGAAAATCCATTTCAGATGGCGTTGCGATTCGCCATTGCGGGCAACATTATCGACTATGGGCCGAACCAACGGTTTGACATCAATAAAACATTGGAGCGAGCAAAATCGATTGAACTGGCAATCGATGATTCCGAACCATTGCAGAGATCAATTTCAGAATCAAAAATGCTGCTCTACCTGGGCGACAATTCGGGTGAAATTGTGATGGATCGAATCTTTTTAGAAACGATCAATCATCCGAATGTCTATTTTGCCGTCCGTGGAGCGCCCATCATTAATGATGCGTTGATCGAGGATGCGGAACTGGTTGGCATCGACAAAATAGCCCACCTTATCACCAATGGCGACGATGCGCCAGGAACGATTTTAGAGACCACTTCGGCTGAATTCAGGGAGCTTTTTGAACGGACAGATCTGATCATTTCAAAGGGGCAGGGCAATTATGAAGGATTGAACAGTGTTGACAGAAATATCTTTTTTATGCTAATGACAAAATGTGATCATGTGGCAAATCACCTGCGGGTGAAGAAAGGTGATTTTGTGGTGAAAAAAGGAGGGTGTGTTCTGTCCTGGAGTACAACCTCGCGAGGGAAATGAGGGCAGTATATCTTTATACAAAATTTGGTTTTACAAAACAAAACGAATCAAATTCAGGTTAACAAAAATCAGCATGACATTTATCGTGGGAGAATTTCAAAAATGAGCGAACACCATTTTAAACATGTCGATTTTGAAAATCCATCGTTTTTGTTTGTTCTGGAAGACATGGTTAAAAATCTAATCGGCGGTAAACTATTTTATAACTCTTACTTTAAAACTTTTAGCTTAAAAGGGAATGAAAAGGTGCTCGATTTTGGCTGCGGTGGCGGAACAGGCGCTAAATGTTTGCTGACATTTTTAAATGAAGACGGCCACTTAACCTGTGTTGATGCATCACATTAATGGATCAACAAAGCCAGGAAAAGGCTAAAAAAATATCCCAATGTCGAAAATAAAGCGGGTGAAATTGGTGAATTAAATCTGCCCGATTCTTCATTCGATGTCATTTCGATTATTCACGTGATTCATGATATTGACCCAGCAAAGCGACAGGATACTATCAATGCACTGGCTCAAAAATTGAAAAAGGATGGCGCCCTTTTTATCAGAGAACCAATAAAAAAATCGCACGGCATGGCTGTCGGGGAAATACAAACGCTTTTTTCAAATGCGGGATTAGCAGAGATTGAACATAAGGAGAAAAATTCCGAGTATAGCGGAAAATTTATCCGATAAAAAAATGAGGCTTGATTCGTTTTCGACGGATTGACAAATTAAAAATAATTCGATCTGCAGCTTTGCAGTTTGGTCGGGTTCTTTAGTGATAATTCTGATAAAAATCCATCGCTTGATTTTTCAATCACATTAACGTAAAAAAGTATGGCGCTTCAGGATCGGTTTTCGTGATATGGAAGGAGAACGATTCTTATTCCAATTTTGTTGCCAGGGTGACCAATAAGTCCAGAATTTTATAAAGCTTGTTTAAGTCGATAATTTTTCCGGATTGTTCGTAGATCAATTTCGTCCCATCGAGAATCATCAACAATTCACCCAGTTCGCTAATCGTTGCCCGGATATCGGGCGAGAGCATTTGTTTGATATAATCCTCGTGGCTGCCTTCGACGATGAATTTTTTATCAAAATAGCGGTCATTTAAAATAATATCCCTGGTTCCAAAAAGTTTGGTCAATTTTTGTAAAATTCCCTCCCGATATATTTTTAATCGCAAGTCAGTGGGCTGCTTGAGCTCCAGCTCAAAATGGGTGAGGAATAGGTTAACTTTCGGAGCGGCCTGGATGAAGATGATTTTTAATTCAAAAACATAACCGCGATAGCTCCCGGTAACGCGAGACGTGCCTTCTTCACTCAAATGATACTTCGCCCCAATCTGTTCGGCAAAAATTTTCCAGGGATTTTCAGTGTCTTGTAACATGATGGCTCCCGGTTTCTGGGTTAATAATTTAGCGAATATTTTTCAGCAATAAATTTTTTATCGGTTCAGTGTTAATTAAAGCGACATTTTTTGCAGGCAAAATGCCGCTAATGAGTCATCTCGTTGGTATTGTCAGATTATATGATATAATTAAACTAAAGTTGCCCTTTTTTATTCAATTTATTGTCAAGCGTCCCAATGCTTTTCGTATCAGACCGAACGTTTACTGTTTGATCTTATAACTGAATGATCTGTTTTCTGCTGCAGACTGATCTCGTTTTCAATCATTTGAGCAAACCGTTTCATTCCTTCCTCAATTTGCGAGGGTGTGACCATGCTGAAACTGGCGCGCATAAAATTATTCAACCTGCCGGTCGCAGAGAAAGCGCTACCAGGAACGAGCAGCACTTTGAGCGCCTCTGCACGCCGGTCGATCAT
>DSAU01000124.1 GCA_011046315.1 bacterium | reverse complement strand
CTGATTTTCCAACTGATCGGCGCGGAACCGCCGCTTGCAGGACTTGCAATCGACCAGTGGATCAGTGAACCCTTCCACGTGCCCGGAAGCCTCCCACACTCGGGGATGCATCAGAATCGCTGCATCCAATCCCACCACATCGTTGCGAAATTGAACCAGACTTTTCCACCACGCTTCTTTAATATTGCGCTTCAACTCCACACCCAGTGGACCGTAATCATAACAACTGGTAATTCCACCATAGATTTCACTCGATTGAAAAATGTATCCTTTTCTTTTACATAGCGAGACAATTTTATCCATTAGTTCACTGGTGATTTTCTTCATAACTGTTCCCTGTTTTTTGCTTGGTTTCGATTCTGATTCACGATATTTTTTAAAAAGGCGATTGTTTTTAAATTTCGGGTTTCTTCAATATGATACTGCATAAATGACAACAGCAAAGTTTCACAACTCTGGGGCGACGGACACGCCAATGTCAACATATTTTGCAGAGGCGTATGCTGCAACTGATCGAGATAGCGGACGGTTTCTGCGGTTACCGTAACCGACATCGAATTAGTCAAATTACAGGCTTCGCAACTTACACTTCCGTCCACGATCGAAAACAAGGTGCGGTTGGTAAACGCGGCGCCACCGCATTTTTTGCACTTATCAAAATGAGGACGAAACCCGTTCAAATGTAAAAATTTTAGCATAAAGCCGAGATAAACAATAAATTCCCGGCCGTCGTTGTCATTCAGAATCGTTAAACTCTGGGTCAGTGACCGAAACAAATATTTATTGGGCTGGGATAATTGTGATTTCTCGATCAACTCACAAAAAAACGACCCAACAGCATATTTGACTAAATTTTCCCGGATCCGAAAATGGGCATTAATTATTTCAGCCTGACTCAACAGTTGCAGGTCGCGGTTCTCTTTATCATAATAAACGATTGACACGTGATTTAGTGGCTCCAAAGTTCCGAAAAAGCGGCTTTTAAGTCCCCGCGAGCCTTTGGCGACTACTTTGATTTTACCAAACTCTTTTGAGTAGAGCGTTAAAATTTTGCTGGTCTCGCCCAGCTTATGCATCCTTAATACCACCGCTTCGGTTTTTTGCAGCGCCATTTTATCCAACCTGTGCAGTTAATTCCATTGTTTGTGACCGATCATGATTTTTCGGCAATCACCAGCATTTCATAATCATCTGGTGTCAACGATTTCTCCTGCGAAAAAGTTGTACGTAACATTGTTTTAAGGCATTATCCATTAGTACCTGACAAGTTAAATTGTGTATTTTTTTGGCAAGATATTTTTTTATACCCATTGCATGTTATATCTTTTCAACACCTTACAAAGGCTGATTTTTCGGGCAAACTTTTTGGTGATAGCATTACGGAATTAGTTTCATTTTTAATTTTTAATTCCAGCTTGTCTGGCTTAGGTAAATCTTCCTTGATCCATTAATTCAAATAAGGCAAAAAAACTGTGATTGATCCCAGATAGATGAGCAAACCGACCACATCGTTCCAGGTGGTGATAAACGGACCGGTGGAAATCGCGGGATCAATTTTTAACCTTTTTAATATGCCCGGAACAAATGCGCCAATTAGCGTGGCGCTAATAATGACAATAACCAACACAACGCCCAACAGCAAACCGAATCGGCTTTGATCTAAAAAAACTGTAATAACAAAAAACAGAAGCGCCCCGCAGATTATTCCGTTAAATGTTGAAACCATCAGCTCCATCAACAGTCGCTTTCGGATTTCATAGCTGCTGATCTCACTGATTGCCATTGCCCGAACCATGATTGTTGACGACTGAATTCCGGCGTTACCCCCCATCGCCATAATGATCGGAATGAAAAATGCGGCGGTGATGATCTGGCTGAGAGAGGCTTCAAATCGACTCAGAGTGAATGCTGAAAGAAGTTCTCCGAAAAAAGCCACCATCAGCCAGGGCAAACGAACTTTTGATATTCGAAAAATTGATCTTTCGCGAAACTCCTCTTCATCCACAATACCTGCCATCCGATGGATGTCTTCGGACGCCTCTTCCTCCATGACATCAGCAACATCATCAAAAGTAATCCGACCCATTAGTCGGTTATTTTCGTCCACCACCGGAATCGATACCAGATCATATTTTTTCACAATGTTCGCGACCTCTTCCTGATCCACTTCCGTTTTGACCGAAATCACATCGCGATCCATAATTTCTGAAACCGAGGTTTCCGCTGATGCCAGAATTAATTTTTGCAGCGATACTATACCCACCAGCACATTATAGTCATCGACCACCCAGATATAAAAAATATCCTCAACTTCTTCGGATTTGGAACGAATTTCCTCGATGACCTGCTGCACTGTAAAATTCTGGTTCACCGAGACGAACTCTTTTGCCATGATGCCGCCGGCAGTGTCCTCGTCATGAGTCATCAATTCAATGACTTCGTCCGAGTCCTCTTTGTCGATATTATCGAGTACTTTTTTCGCAATCTCGTGGGACAACTCCGATACCAAATCGGTGGCATCGTCCGAGTCCATTTCATCGACAATTTCGGTAATGCGATCTTCGTCCAGATCATCCAGAATTTGGAAACGGGAAACGTCATCCATTTCTGCGATCACATCCGAAGCAACAGTGGCGTCAAGCAGGCTGAAGAGATAATTTCGATGGTCTTCATCCAGATGATATAAAATTTCAGCGATATCAGCCGGATGCAGCCCAAAAATGATATTGAGAATTATCGGTTCATCTTTTGCCTCGATGAGGTATTTCAGGTTTTCAACTATTTCGCTGATGTCTTTCTTGTCCATATCAGAACTCGCTGGTTTGGTCTATAAGCTGCGCTGCGACTTGTCGGGTCAATTCTACAAATTCTTTAACAGTTAATTGTTCCGGTCGTTTTTCAAAATCGATCGATAATGCGCTCCAATCTACGGTCAGGTCATTGATTTGCCTGAGCGAATTTCTCAACATCTTTCTTCGCTGTGAAAACACCTGTTTAACAAGAGCCCTGAAAAGTTTCTGGTCTGAAGCGGATAATGGAATTTGCGATTTAAATTTCCATTTTACCAGCGCTGAGGTCACTTCCGGCGGCGGATAAAACACCCGGGGCGACACTTCAAACAATTTTGTAAGCTCTGCATGGTACTGGCTGAATACCGATAAAATGCCATATACTTTACTGCCTGCCGGCGCGACGATGCGCTGGGCAACCTCTTTTTGAACCATAAACACAGCTTCGCTAAAAAATTGCCGATGCTCAAATATTCTAAACAAAACCGGACTGGTAATATGATAGGGCAGATTGCCCAACAGCTTGCAGCGACCGCCTGCCGGCAAAACCGTATCCATTGGCAATTTTAAAATATCGCCGCACAGCAATCGGAAATTATCCCGGTCTCTGTACTTTTGCGCTAACAGCTCAGCCAAATTGTGGTCGATTTCCACTGCGATTACTTTAGCCCCGGATTCAATTAAATATTTGGTCAAAATACCGAATCCGGGACCGATTTCAACTATCTGGTCCTGTTTATCGGGTCGAATCGCACTGACGATCTTGCGGGCGATATTTTCATCCCTTAAAAAATTTTGACCCAGACTTTTTTTGGGCAGTATCAGCAGATTCTGCATTCTTCATCTCGAAATAACAGCAATAGATTGTTAGTTAATTTTCGATTCCGGATAATTTGATTTGGAAAAGACTTTGCGCATTTTCAGTGGTGCGCAGTGCAATTTCGGAAAGCCCGATGCCTTTGGCTTCAGCAATTTTTTTTGCGATAAACGGCGTGTAAGCAGGTTCGCAGCGCTTTCCGCGATACGGAACCGGCGCCATGAACGGGCTGTCGGTTTCCAACAACAATCTATCTGTGGGGACAAAATCGGCGGCCAATTTCAAAGCTGCTGAATTTTTAAAAGTTACCACGCCGGTAAATGAAATATAAAATCCCAGCTCGAGCACCTGCCTGGCCTGTTCCGCTGTTCCGGAAAAACAGTGAAACACAGCGCGTATTTGATTCCGATACCTGTTAATGATCGATAAAATATCGCGCCAGGCTTCGCGGGTATGAATAATGACCGGCAAATCGTATTCGATCGCCAGTTCGAGCTGGCGTATCAGCGCCTGCTTTTGCTGTTCTGGCGGACAGAAGTCCCAATGATAATCCAGTCCGATTTCACCGACAGCGATCACTTTGGGATGCTGAAACAAGCGTTCGATTTCGCCCCAGTGCTCCGGTTGAACCTGATGCGAATCATTGGGATGAACACCTGCCGCTGCATACACCATTTCGTATTTTTCAGCCAGCTCAATAGATTGCCGGCTGGTTTTCAGATCAACCCCGACATTAATGATTGTTGACACATTGGCGAGCATGGCATTGTTGATCACCTGTTCCCGGTCGTGATCAAATTTTTCGTAATAAAGATGGGCATGGGTATCAGCGAACACTGGTTCAACTAATTTTCGACCCATCTGCAATCTCTTTATCGGTAGTGAGCAAAGCCAGGTTGCCGTTTTCATCACCAGCGGCGAGCAACATGCCATTCGATTCGACGCCGCGAATTTTCGTCGGCTCCAGATTCGCTACAACGACAACCTTGGCGCCGATCAATTGTTCGGGCTGATAAGCCTTGGCTATTCCGGCGACAATCTGCCGTTTTTCAAAGCCAAGGTCAATCTGAAGTTTGAGCAGTTTATCAGCCTTTTCAACCCGTTCCGCCTCCAGCACCGTAGCCACACGTAACTCTATCTGCTGAAATGTTTCAAAACTGATTCGATCCATTGCAATTTCCTTGGTCTCGCTTGTGGTGGATTTTTCGGTTGAGGGAACAGCGGCTGCTTTTAACCGCTGTATTTCAGGTTCAATATCCGCATCCTCAATTTTATCAAAAAGGATTTCAGGCTCATTAATCAATTGTCCGGCTTCGAGCATCAGACGTCCAGCGTTTTCCCAAAGCGGATTGTCCGTCATATTCAAAATTTTCCAAATTCTCCTGGCAGTAAAGGGCAGAGCCGGCTCCGCCGCCACCGACAAAGTATAAACTGTTTGTAAACACAGGTGAATGGTCGTCGCGCATTTTTCGGGATCAGTGTCGCGAGTTTTCCACGGTTGTTGATCGTTAAAATATTTATTGGCAAATCGCGCCAGATCCATAAATTCACGAACGTATTGTTTGAACTGATAATGCTCGATCAACTCGCCCAACCGCAATGGCGCGGTTTCAATCTGACGAATCAACTCCCGGTCGAGATCATCCGGCACCGCCATTGAAGGAACTTTACCGGAAAAATATTTATGGGCAAAGGTGAGTGTGCGGTTGATAAAATTGCCCAGAATATCAGCCAGCTCATTATTATGACGTGCCTGAAAATCTCTCCAGGAAAAATCCGCATCCCTGGTCTCAGGCAGGTTTCCGGCGAGCACGTAGCGCAACGAATCCGCTTCAAATTTTTTCAGATAATCATCCAGCCAGACCGCATAATTACGACTGGTGGATAGCTTGTTGCCCTCAAGGTTTAAAAATTCATTGGCGGGCACATTTTCCGGCAGCACATAGTCGCCATGCGCCATCAGCATCACCGGAAAAATGAGACAATGAAAAACGATGTTATCTTTACCGATGAAGTGAATCAGCCGGTTGGACTCATCCTGCCAGTATTTTTTCCACAGCTCGGGATCGTCTTTTGCAATTGCCCACTCCTTGGTGGCTGAAATATAGCCGATCGGCGCATCAAACCACACATAAAGCACTTTTCCCGCCGCATTAATTTGGTGGGCTTTAGCGACGTCCTCCGGAATAGTTACCCCCCAGGGTAAATCGCGAGTAACCGCGCGGTCTTTCAACCCATCACTGAACCAACTTTTGATCTGAGCCAGCACATTGGGCTTCCAGTCCGAATGGCTGCCGATCCATTGCTCCAGCCGTGATTGCCAATCCGCCAACGGCAAATACCAATGCGCGGTTTTTTTAAGAACAGGTTTGGCATCGGTGATAGCGCTTCGCGGATTGATCAGCTCGCGGGGATTTAGCGATGCGCCGCATTTTTCGCACTGGTCACCGTAGGCGTCCAGGTAGTGACAACTGGGACATTCACCCCGAACAAAGCGGTCCGCTAAAAAAATGTTTGCTTCGGGATCGAACAACTGGCTTTCGGATTTTAGTACAAACACGCCCTTTTTATCCAGTATTCTGAAAAAATCCTGACTGGTCTGGTGATGAATCAGCGCCGAGGTTCGGCCGTAATAATCGAAACTCATACCAAAGTCGGCAAAACTTTTTTTGTTTAATTCATGGTAGTGGTCAACAATCTCCTGAGGCGAAACGCCTTCGGAACGGGCGCGCAGCATGATGGGCACGCCGTGCTCGTCGGAACCGCAAATGTAAATCACATCGGAACCTTTAAGCCGGTGATAGCGAACGAAAATGTCGGCCGGCAAATAAGCCCCGGCAAGATGACCAAGATGAATCGGACCATTCGCATAAGGTAATGCGCTGGTGACCAATATTCGTGGTTTGTTTTTCAAATGTAAATCCTCTCCTTAATTTCCAAAATCGAACCATTTCTTTTGCAAAAATGATCAGTTCGGCCGGTTGGCGGTATTGAACCGGCGTACAGATCATTGCATTGATGACGCCTATTTATTATCCTTTCGCCTCGGCTTCATCGTTATTGGCAACCGGCTGCGACGAAAGTTCAGCCTGCTCAGGAAAAATGATTTCAAAATCCTTCAGGTCTTTAAGCGAAACGTACTCGTAACCTTCATTGCCATATTTTAAAATTGCCTGCTGTTTAAACACATCGATTTTTTCCAGCGTTGCCTCGCCTCTGGGCGTTTTGACTCGCGAATCAATCGGTGGAAACTTCTTCAGTATTTCCAGATAATAATCCCGCTCATAGTTGAGACAGCACATCAAGCGACCGCAGACACCGGATAACTTCTGGGGATTCAAGGGTAAAAATTGCTCTTTGGCGCACTGGGTGGTGATCGGATGAAATTCTTTCAGAAAAGACGAACAACACAATCTACGACCGCAGATGCCGAATCCGCCGATCCGTTTCGCTTCATCGCGAACCCCGATCTGTCTCAATTCAATTCGCACTTTGTACTGTCCGGCAAGGTCTTTGACCAATTCGCGAAAATCGACCCGCCGCTCCGCCGTAAAATAAAAGGTGATTTTGTTGCCGTCAAATTGGTATTCCACATCCACCAATTTCATGTTTAACCCGTGATTCTCAATTTTTTTCCGACAAACGTAAAATGCGTCTCGTTCTTTTTCACGGTTTTGGTGTATTTTTATAATATCTTCTTTATCCGCTTTACGAAGAATTTTATTCAATTTGGCGTCAGCTTTTTTCATCGTGAGCAGAGCACCGATCTGATTCACTTCACCCAGATCTTCGCCTTTATCAGCTTCGACAATGACATAGTCCCCGATTTTAAAAGGAAATTGTTGAGGATTTTCATAAATTTCCTTGCGTTCCCCCTTGAAAACCACCTCTATATAATCAGACATTCTGTTTTCTCCTTAATAATCGCTTTAATGCAAAAAACAACTGCAATAGCGCTAAATTCATGTTGACATTTCGATCGATCATGGTAATCGCTTTTTCGATTTCACCCAATACCCTTTCGTGATCAATGCTCTCGAATGCGCCGACAAATTTTTCCAGCGTTTCAATGTGCTCGATATTGATTAACTTTTGCTGCGTGGAATCGCTGTTTCCCAGAGTATGGAAAATCATGGCATCGCGAAACCAGATTCCCATCAGTTCCAACAACTCCTTAATGGTTTTCCCGTCCTGGCGATCGACTAATTTTTCCACCAACAACAAAATATCCAGATCACTGGCAATGAGCTTCCTTAAAATCTCGAGCAGCAGCTCTTGTTTCTGGCTGATGTCATCATCCAGCAACTCCAGGGCGCGGCGGTAGCTGCCAAAACTTATTCGGGCAATCACATTGGCTCGTTCCGCCTCCACCGACTCTCGTTGTATAAGCGCCGCTTGAATCTCCTCCCAGGGAAGCGGGTCGAACCGCACCCGCTGACAGCGCGATTCAATGGTGGACAACAACAAGTTCGGTTTTGGCGTGACCAGCAGCAGCGTCACCTTAGCCGGCGGCTCCTCCAACAGCTTCAGCAATGAATTGCCGGCTTCGGTTCTTAACAGATGGGCATCCAATAAGATGATGACGCGCCCTTTATTTTCAAAGGATTTCATCGAAACTGTCTTTTTTAAACTCCGGATCGTGTCAATCAGAATCTCCGGCTTTGTCCAGAGTTGCGTCCGGAAATACGGATTGCGGACGATGCTCTCGCGAATGGTCTTAATATCTTCAACTTTTGGCTCTTTGGGAGCGGGAAAAATAACAGTCACGTCCGGGTGCGATAGCTTGCTCACCCGTTTGCAATCGGCGCAGTCCCCGCAGTACAACATGTCCTGTTGACAGAGCAACACCTTTGCCAACGCCAGCGCCGTCGCTGTTTTGCCGACGCCTTCGGGACCGTAAAGCAAAAGGGCATGCGGCAACCGATTGTTAGCGACAGCGCGCTTTAAAATTGATTTTACCCGTTGTTGACCGATAATTTCATTAAACGCCATAACGATTTATTCTCAGCTTGCTATTGTGTTTTAACTATCTTATTTTACAAATATTGTGCAATTATGCAGTCATTTTTTTGACAGGATTAACAGCCTCGACTGGATAATCTAAAAATCCTGTTCCACCTGTAAATCCTGTCTTAAACCGATGCTGAATAAAATAAATACAGCAACATCAACTCAACCAATCTTCCGGATTTAACGCCTGTTTACTCTTCCAGATCTCAAAATGCAACATGGGGCCATGGAGTGAACCCGTGTCCCCGACATTGCCGATCACCTGACCCAATTCGATTTGTTGATCCATCTGAACCAAAATTTGGGAAAGATGGGTGTACACCGTGAAATAACCGCCCATGTGGTTGATGATCACAATATTACCCCGGCCGCGTTGCCAGGTGATGGCGGTTACCACACCACCGGCAACAGCGCGCACCGATTCGCCAAATTCGGCTTTGATATCGATACCGATGTTCTGAGTGATCGTTTTCCAACGCGGATGCTGGTGACGACCGAAACGGTTAATGATATAGCCGTTGGTGGGCCAGATCATCCGCCCGCGCAAATTGGGAAAATCGGTGGCTTCGACAATACCGCGGTTCTCGCGACGCAGCCGTTTCTGCTCCTCGGCTATGATCAATTGCTGAATCATCTCGGCGGAGCTTTGGTACTGTTGCAGCTTCTCGAGATAGATTTGCTTGTTTTCCTGCACTTTGCCCAGCAACCGGTTTCGCTGTTGGCTGTTGGTTTTCAGTTGTTCACTTTCACGGCTCTTTTCGTCAATGATTCGGCGCTTGGCGATCAGCTCTTTTTTAAGCTGCAAAGTTTTGGCTTCGATGCTCTGTTTCTTTTGCAGCAGATTTTGATAATTGCGCCGGTCATTTTCCGCCAGCAGTTTAACATATTTAAACCAGACCAGCATCTGATTGAACGAACGCGAAGTCAGCAACAATTCAATATCGCGTGTTCTGCCGTATTTATAAAAAGCCACCATCCGCTCTTTATAAATTTCCTGCAACCGCGCCAACTCCAGCTCCTTATTTTTAATCTCGGCGCTGATGCGGTCGATAACTTTCAACCGCTGCTGTTCCTCTTTTTTAAGTTCAGCAATTAACGCATGCGTCAGGTCGATTTCCCGATCCATCATTTCCAGGGTCGCCAGGATTTCCTCCTCCTTGCGCTCCTCGTTTTTTATGCGTTTACGGTAATCCTCAATCTCGCGCCGCAACTGATTCAGTCGGTTCCGCTGCTGATCCACCTGAAACGCACTCGAATCGTGAGCCGGCGTCACCGAAACAAAACTGATTGTTAATAATAAAATTGTGACTATGTTCATCTTTTTTTTCATGGCATATAAAATAAGCCTTTTATGAGTTAAAATCAATAGAAAAAATCACCAAAGACGAAAATAGTTATAAAATTTTTATAAAGACTGCTTGGCTGGTCGATAACAAAATTCAACACATCTGCACCTGGAATGTTAAGCACTTTCAGAAAATCACTGAAATAACGGTCCATACACCTCAAGAAATCCTCTCACGGCTGTAAAAAATAAGTTGTTGACAGAGCTCTGAAACTGCTGAAATAGCTTGTTAATCTCCTGCATTCTGCTGCAACACCATGATGGATCATAGTGCTTTTTCAAACTATGTTTTTGTACAAGTAGCACAATTTATTATGGTGGAAGATAGATCAATCTTTAAAAATGACCCGCTTTAGCGTTTTCCATGTTTGTAACTGAGCTTTTTCTCGTAAAAGTAAGGCGGAATATTGATACCATCGCTTGATAAGCTGCTATTTGATAGCTGATAAAATCTTTAAATCAAGCTATCTATTTTTAATATTTTCACAAACAAAGCGCTGGCACCAGTCTACGTCTCCACCCATTACTGAGATACTACCTGCAAATTCAATTTCAGCTTGACTAATGCCGCTGATTTTGTTATATTAAGCCGATGCTCAACAAAAAATCTTCTTGATAGTATTCAGGCACGATATTTGTTAATTTCAACAGATAGTTGAGCATTGAGCTCTGGATGGTAAACGGGAACATGCGGGTTCAGCAATATGTCGCATCCCGCTACAGGAAAACCGGTTCAGCAACCAAAGGATAGCAGACAATTTCAGCACATCAAAAAATCGGGTAAAAATAAAAATGGAACAGGAAAAGAAAAACAGCATTTGGGAAAACATTTTCGAAGCCAATGGCAAAGTTCAGGTAAAGCACAGCATTCTTCTCAAGAAGGTGCCGATTTTCAGCGAGTTGAAAAAAAACGAGCTGCGAGAATTTGAACGCATCATACACCAGCGCCGCTACGACAAAGATGAAGTAATTTTTTACGAGGGCGAACCCGGATTGGGCATGTACATTATCGAATCCGGTTCGATCAAGATATATAAAGACTACGACAAAAAAACCCGGGAAGAACTGGCAACGCTATCCAAT